>WFMZ01000017.1 GCA_015484555.1 Hydrogenovibrio sp.
AGCTTATTTTATTCTATCACGCTACCCTCGAACAAAGACCCCCTTCTTTTCTTTAAAAAAACAAAAAACCAAACCTCTTTTTATTCAAAACAAGAGGTTAAATTAAAAGTCCTGTTTAACCTTTTCACATCTTAAAGAAGCGTTTACTAAATTAATTATTCAAACTGCTTCTACAAGCTTATAACTTTATGGAAAGCCACTCTAAAGCATTCTTCAACTATCAATAACCCCATAAAAAACACGATACTTTACTAATATATCACTTATTCACACCTATTTTTAGATTATTTTTATTGACCTAATAAACCGGCAAAACTTCTTAATATTAGTCTATGAGGAAACTGCAGGACAATGCCATGCAAGAACATTTTTTAGGTGTTTAAAAATTGAATACTTAAAGGGGGGGGGTTATTTTTTATAAGCATTACATCCGCTATTATAGCAATAAAATAATCCCTTCTGCATTGGGTTACATAGCACCTGCACAGAAAAGGCAACAATTACCCAATGCGACTTAGAAAGCTTACAGATTTGCTTGACCATTACCGTTTGTAGGCTTAGAATAAAAACCCCTATGTACAATTTTAATTGTTTAAAAAGTTTAAAACTTTAAAAGCCACTTGAATGCTATAATGTATGTATTTTTACACAGGCATTTTCATACTTCACTTTGTGCCGATTTAAGGTATTGTTTTGTCTTTTTAGGACGTTATGTTTTTACAGAGCTCTACTTATATTCGATCAATTTTTGGATTTTTTTACTGTACAAAAGTACGGTTATATTATGTGCCTTTAAAAAGCACGTCTTAATTTATAAGGAATAAAGATGAAAAAATATATTGTCCCCTTAGCATTGGCGGTATGTAGCTTATCTGGACTTCATAGTGGACTGGTTTTTGCAGATCAAAATCCCTATGCCTCGATGAGCGGTGGTATATCGTTAGACGAAACTCATGCATTGGCTAAAAAATTTCCAGCAACTCAATGGAATTTAGCCAACACCTGTTCTGGTTGTCATGGCACAAATGGAGCACAGTTTAATGATATTATCCCTCCTCTAGCTGGCATGAATCGTAAAGATTTTATATTCGAAATGCAGCAGTTTAAAAAAGAAAATAGCGATAAATTTTTAGTCATGGGGATTGTGGCCAAACCATTAACAGATAAAGAAATCGAATTAATGGCTGATTATTTTGCCGCGCAAAAACCCGTTGAATGGACTAAAAAAGACTGGCGTCAAGACGTGGTAAACCCTGTTACAGAATTAGAGAAGGAGTAACAAATGTCAAATACAAAAAAAACTCAGCAGACGTTAAACGCTTCTCAGGAAAAGTCTGAACTATCTCGACGCCGTTTCTTAAAAGAGGCTACGGCTGGTTTTGCTACATTAGGACTTTGGGGCGCGTCAGGTCGTGCCTTTTCAAAAAATGCCGCACGAGTCGTCATTATCGGTGGTGGTATTGGTGGTGCCACAGCAGCAAAATATATGAGATTGTTAAATGCAGACGTTAACATCACGGTTATTGAACCTAATACGCAATATATTTTCTGCCCCGGCAGCAATGAAGTATTGCCTGGATGGGAAACCTTAGAAGGATTAACGGTTACTTATAACACGCTAAAAACACGCTACCATGTCAATGTCATACAAGATAAAGCAACCGATATCGACTACACCAATAAGCGTGTTAAAACAGCGAGAGGTGAGGTGATTTCTTACGACAAGCTGATTGTCTCACCTGGCCCGACATTAGAATATGAAGCTATTGAAGGGTTTAATGAAACCTTGGCGGAAGGAAACTTTCCCGCGGCTTGGCATGCAGGCCTCCAAACTTTAAATTTACGTAATCAGATCTTGTCAATGAGGCAAGGTGGAACAGTCATCATCTCTGCGCCTAAAAATCCTTACCGTTGCCCTCCAGCACCTTATGAACGTGCATCGTTTATTTTGACTATGTTAAAAGAGCACAACCCAACGGGTAAGATGCTTATTCTGGACTCCAAAGATAGCTTTATTTTTCAAAATGTTTATCCTTATTACTGGACAAAGAATTTTGGTTACGGTACAGATAACAGCATGATTGAATGGGTGCCTAAGTCTAAGGGCGGTGAAGTTGTTAAACTGGATGCCACAAATCACTCTGTTATTACAGCAAATGGTACAGTTCATAAAGGAGATGTGATTAACATTATTCCGCCTGAAAAAGCTGGACAATTTGCATTACAGAATAATTTAACTGAAGGCGATTGGTGTCCTGTCAACTTCCGTGATTTCACATCAACTAAATACAAGGATGTGCATGTAATTGGTGATAGTATTGATGGTGAACCAATGCCTAAAACAGGGTATATTGCTAGTAATCAAGCGAAAGTAGTGGTTCAAGCAATAAATGATGAACTGCATGGTCGCGAAATTGCGTATCCATTTATCATCAATGACTGTGTTGCCATGGCTGGCAAAGATTTTGGCATGGTGTTAACAGAAACTTTCCGTTTTGCGGGTGAAGGTAAACGTCTAGAAGAGCATTACAATATTCCTGGTGCGACTGATGATCCTGCTCGTCAGCTCATTCTCCAAAAAGTAGCTGAAAATTGGCAGCGTACATTCCGCAAAGATGTATTCAGCTAATTTAGCCAGGGACAAAGCTACACAGATTGAATATTACGCGCCTACATTTAAAACTCTTATTCATTTAGCTTTAAATAGTGATCGGGTTAGAGTTTTAAATGTAGGCGCTTATGTTTCAATGTTCGTAAACCTGAATATAAGTATCTCTAAACATTTAAACATTATTTATATACATTTTTAAGGGTCGAGGCATTCCATGACATCTCACGAACACCCATCATCTAATATAGAGTTTTCAGGAACTGTAGAACAAGAGTTGAAGAATGAAAATTCTAAAACGTCATTAGAAGTTGACAAAGAAAGCCTTTCTAATACACAAGAATTTATTTCCCGAATAAAAGCTGTGTATGAATTAGGTAAGCCCAAAGTGGTTTACCTAATTATGTTTACGGCTGTGGTCGGTATGATTTTAGCGTTATCTGGCTCTATTACGCTTAAAAATTGGATTCAGATAATTTGGGCGACATTAGGCATTGGCTTAGTATCCGCCTCTGGTGCAGCGATTAACCATATCATTGACCATAAAGTGGATGAAAAGATGGCCCGTACACAAGGTCGCCCCCTCCCAACAGGGAGAGTCGGAATTTTATTTGCTATTTTTGTAGCGATGATATGGTTAATTGCAGGTGAAGCTATTTTGCTGTGGCAAACTAATACGTTAACCGCTCTATTAACTTTAATATCCATGGTAGGGTATGCCTTTGTGTATACGATTTTTTTGAAACGTACAACACCCATGAATATTGTTTGGGGAGGCGCCGCAGGAGCAATGCCACCACTTTTGGGCTGGGTTGCTATGACAGGTCACGTTTCTATTGAAGCCATTGTATTATTTTTAATTATCTTTCTATGGACGCCTCCTCATTTTTGGCCTCTAGCAATTTACCGCGTGGAAGAATATCGAAAAACCCCCTATCCAATGCTTCCCGTCACGCATGGCATTCCATATACGAAGAATAGGATTGTTTTTTATACCGTTTTAATGTTTTTGATCACCTTGTTACCTTCTTTTATTGGCATGAGTGGTTTGGCTTATTTTTTATCGGCACTGGGATTAAATATACTATTTGCTTTTTATGTTTACCGTCTTTATTTTAATCAAGATACAAAAGCAGATATTAAATTGTTCGCCTATTCCATTATCTATTTAATGCTTATATTTGCATCATTATTAGGAGATCATTTTATAAAGCATCAACCGAAACTACCCAATATATTACCGATCAGTCAATCCGTAGCCACTAGTGATATTCAAAGTCCTTTTATTCTGCTAAAAAATTCCGATAAATAGCCTGCTATGAAATGGGGGCGCCAACTACATTTGGCATTGGCTTTTTGTTTTGCGTTGCCATTAATCTCATTAGCTCTCAGTGGTGCAGCCCTTTCTTTTTCCAATGAAATTGATAGTGCCTTAAACCCAGATTTGCTCAATTGTGCTCCTAGCCCTAAAAAACAATCTCTTTCTTTAGATAAATTGATGACGCATATTCGTCAAGCATTACAGAATGACAATCATCTTCGATTGGAGACCATTTTTCCAGCAAAAACTCCTTTTGATACAACGAGAGTTGACTATATCAATGCACAACAAGCGCTTGTTCAAGCCTTTTTTAACCCTTACACTGGCAAACTATTAGGCAAGAGGTTGGCTGAGGATACCTTAACCTCTGTTCTCACTCGTTGGCATTATGACCTTTGGTTACCGACTTGGATGCATTGGATTTTCGTTATATCTTCTTTTGGTTTTCTGGCTTTAATTTTATCAGGTTTGTCAATTTTTCTTAAAAAACCTAAGTTATTACATGCTAAGGTAGGTAGTATTCTTTTTAGTATCTGGGGTATCATCACCATTAGTGCCATCCTGATAAGTGTTTGGTCTCATGGTTTTTCTGCACGAATTACATTAAACACTAATGAATTAAACCCCAGCCTTTTAGCTTTACAGTCACCTATCAAAAAAGAGAGATGGTTAGCCATTAGTCACTGGATATTACCTTTGCCCTTACGCCCGTCAGAAACCAATAATAACCTAACTCTTTGCCCTTCAGAACAGGGGTTAGTTAAGTTAAAATCTCATATAATATGGCAAGGGCAATCTGCATTAGAAGCCGTATGTCAATCCAATGCAGATTATGGCGTTGTCTTTCAAACTCGATGGGCCTTACCTATTCTAAACGACCAAGTGCAAGTGGCTCAAAAAAAGGCTATCAGCCAAATAAATAACTTTTCCACGGTTACCCAGGGATGGTTATGGGGGTTACACTCAGGCAAGGCCTTTGGATTAATAGGGCGAATGCTTTGGATGTGGGCAACTCTTGCCTTGATTTGGATGCTTTGGTCCGGTTTTAACCTATTTTTAATAAGGAAAATGAGTCATGTTAGAAAAACAAACAGACCCTAATAATTTGAGTATTGCAGAATTAGAAGCTTTACATCAACTAGAAAAGAAACAGTCTAAGCGTTACCGAAGAATGGCTCTTATTACAATTGTTGCCGTACTTTTTTTGATTTGGGTTGGGGCAATGGTACGTGCTTTAGACGCTGGTATGGGCTGTCCTGATTGGCCGACCTGTTTTGGTCAAATAGTTCCACCTACCGATGTTAGTCAATTACCTCTGGACTATAAAGAAATCTATGCCAACCGCGGTTATTCAGAGGTCGATTTTGACCCATTTAAAACTTGGATTGAATATCTAAACCGTTTAACAGGGACAACTATTGGATTCTTAATTTTTCTAACCTTACTTTTGGCCTGGCCGTATCGCAAAAAAGATAAAGTCGTTTGGCGATTGACCGTAGCTGCCTTTATCTTGGTGGGTTTTAATGGATGGCTAGGTGCTGTTGTCGTTAGTTCTAACTTGCACCCAGCAACCATTACTACACACATGCTAATGTCTTTAATTTTAGTAGGCGTCTTAATTATTGCTTTAACAAGTTCACAACGGCATCTCATTACCATTGATCCCTCAACCATTAAACGAATTAAACCGATACTCTATTTAGCAATTTTTTTAACACTGGTTCAGGTGGTATTGGGCACACAAGTTAGAGAGCAGGTAGATCAAATCGCAGCACTCTCAGCCCAGTATTATCAAAGGGAAGGATGGGTGGCTCAATTAGGCTCCATTTTAAATATCCATATATTCAATGCCGTATTGGTACTGGGAATAAATACCCTTTTGGCAGTGAGAACACTTCAAGCTTGTCAAAAGCCTAGAGTTAAAATAATTGCATATGGCTTAATGGCAAGTGTGGTTATTACCTTTTTAATTGGTTTAATTTTGTACCAATATAACTTACCGCATCTTTTACAGCCCATACACCTATTAATGGCCTCTATCGTCTTTAGTTTCCAGGTATTTTTACTAGCCTCTCTTTACTATTCCAATAAACCTTCACCTTATGTAGTGGTTAAATAATTATTCAAAGGAATAAAGTTGTAAGGCCTTTTACAACTTCATTCCTATTGCCACACTTACTTTAAGCTTGAATAGGCTATATGAAATATAACGTATTCTGCTTAATTTAAAAGCAAGATTAAATGTACCTAATAAACTGACATATAAACTTTACACTTCATAAATTAAAGACAAAAAAATACCCTGATAAATCAAGGCATTAATATAATTACTTTACATTATGTTATAAGGTGTATTTTAAAATGGTACATCATCATCTGAAAAATCATTTGCCGGGTAAGCGGGTGCTTGTTGCATGGGTGCTGCTTGATTTTGCATGGGTGCATTCTGAGGCTGTGTTTGACCAAATTGGTTCGCTTGCTGTGCAGGCGCCTGTTGTTGCTGGCCAAAGTTTTGAGCAGGTTGCTGTTGGTAACCGCCGCCTTGACCTTGTTGCATACCAGGGTTAGCTTGCTGTGGTGCAAAGGCTGTGTCTCCACCGCCACCTTGGCGTGTTCCGCCACCTAGCATTTCCATTTTTCCACCAAAATCAATCACAACTTCTGTCGAATAGCGGTCTTGACCCGATGCTTTATCTTGCCACTTACGAGTGGTTAGCTTGCCTTCTAAATAAACCAAAGACCCTTTGGTTAAATACTGACCGGCCACTTCAGCTAACTTGCCAAAAATAACCACACGATGCCATTCTGTTTTTTCTTGCTTTTGACCTGACGCCTTATCATTCCACTGCTCTGAGGTTGCTACATTTAGGGTAGCAATGGCATTGCCATTAGCTGCATACTTCATTTCAGGATCTCTACCCAGGGTTCCTACTAGAATTACTTTATTTACACCACGAGCCATTTTCCTACTCCAATTGTTAAACTATGCAGGCTATTTTATAGCCCTGTACTTTATGTGTTAAATGATACCCTAATTTCCAAAGATTTTGGTCTAAATTTTAGCCCCTACGGCTAAGATTGTTAGACCACCCCTGGCGATTTTTAAGGTTCAACTTTCAGGATTAAAGTGTGCTTTTAAAACTTCTGTTAAATAGACTTGAAGCTCTAATTCATTCACGACCTTGCGATCAATCTTAAAAAACACGCGGGCTTCTTTTAGATTAAATGCGACTTCGTGAATACCTTCATGCACTAACAATGCGGTTTGGAGTTGCTCTGCATCTTGCTCTGTTAATACTTGCTCAACGGGCAAAGAAGCAATACTCAACGGCAAAGGGTTCTTCATGCCCATTGCCACCATAAACCACAACAAGCCGAGACTACCCGTAAAGATAAAGACTCCTCCTATACCGTAATATTGGAAACACATCCCACCTGCTAAACCGCCTAATGCCGCGCCCACAAACTGAGAGCTTGAATAGACGCCACTGGCGGTGCCCTTTTGATCTGGCGGTGAAAGCTTTACCACCAAAGAAGGCAAGGATGCTTCTAACAAGTTAAAGGCGGTGAAGAACACTAATAACACCGTGCTCATCCACCAAAAACCGACGGGTAGTAGAACGAAAGCAAACTGCATGAGTGCAATGGTTAAGATGGCACCTACAAAAACTTGCTTCATGCGCCCTTTCGACTCTGCTTGAATGATAAAAGGCACCATAAAAATAAAGGATAGCAACATAACAGGCAAATAAACATGCCAGTGATCAATAACAGCTAAGCCAACTTCATCTCGCATCATCAAGGGAATAGCAATAAACATAGCCGTTAGCATGGCATGCAAAATAAAGACCCCCATATCTAAACGCAACAACTCTCCATTTCTAAGCACATCCATAAACTGGCTGGTATCGGTTTGAGCTTCTCGTTGATATGACTGGTTTTCAATTTTAGGTACTGCATAAATCACCAACAAAATACCCCCTATAGCTAATAAACCCGTTACCCAGAAGATACCTCTCACACCAACCCAAACATTTAGCAAGGGCCCAAGCACCAAAGAAACTGTAAAGGACAACCCAATAGTAATCCCGACCACGGCCATGGCTCTTAGCCTAAATTGTTCTGTAACCAAATCGGCTACACTTGCCATCAATACGGCTGCTACCGCACCCATCCCTTGAATAGCACGCCCAACAATCATCATTTCAATAGAATCTGCCATGGCACAAATAATTGAACCCAACATAAATACCAACATACCCGCCACAATAAGTGGCTTACGCCCAAACTTATCAGACAACATGCCATAAGGGATTTGTAACAAGGCTTGCGTTAACCCGTAGATACCCATGGCAATACCAATTTGTGTACCGGTAACATTTTGAAATTCATCTTGTGCAAATAAGACGAATACAGGGAAAATCATAAACAACCCAAGCATTCGAGTTGAGAAAATAGCGGCAATAGAAACCGCTGCCTGTTTTTCAACAGGTTGCATGGAGTGGTTCATAATAAATATCTTCGTTTTATATTCTAAAAAGGTCTAAATTATAACATGCCAAACCTATGCGAAATAATGGAGATTTTAGTACACCTATAATTCAACAGCTTTATTTGTACCTACCTTAACCATACACATCACTTTAAGGGTTTTTTGTTATAATGACCGATTGCAAAATAGAATGGTTGGGCAGACAAATGCTAGAAGAAATTATTATTCGTGGTGCGCGAACACATAACTTAAAAAACATTGATGTTACGCTACCTAGAGATAAGCTAATTGTAATTACGGGGTTATCTGGTTCCGGTAAGTCTTCCCTTGCATTTGATACTATTTATGCAGAAGGCCAAAGGCGTTATGTCGAGTCGTTATCAGCCTATGCTCGCCAATTTCTATCTATCATGGACAAGCCAGACATTGACCATATTGAAGGCTTGTCTCCAGCTATTTCTATTGAACAAAAATCTACCTCACACAACCCTCGGTCTACGGTTGGTACCGTCACTGAAATTTATGATTACCTACGTCTGCTATATGCCAGAGCAGGAACACCCAAATGCCCTATACACCATAGCGATCTTGAAGCTCAAACCGTCAGCCAAATGGTAGACCATACGTTAACCCTACCAGAAGGCACCAAGTGCTTACTGATTGCACCGGTTGTTCGCACTAAAAAAGGCACACATCAAAACTTATTAGATGAGCTTCAAGCACAAGGTTATGTACGAGCCAGAGTGAACGGCACCTTAATGGCCTTAGATGGCTCCATAGAGCTGGATAAAAACTTAAAGCATTCTATTGAAGTGGTGGTTGACCGCTTCAAGGTAAGAGACGATATTAAACAGCGCCTAGCAGAATCTTTTGAAACCGCACTTCACTTGGCGGAGGGCATTGCCCAAGTGGTGCCGATGGATGAAGAAGATGATTTTGAATTGTTATTTTCAGAACGTTTTTCGTGTGTCACCTGTGGTTATTCTGTTCCCGAACTAGAGCCCCGCTCTTTCTCTTTCAACAACCCGCATGGTGCCTGCTCTACTTGTGATGGTTTAGGGGTTAAAGAAAACTTTGATGAAAAACGCGTGGTTATTCATAACGAGCTTAGTTTGGCAGGCGGTGCTATTCGGGGCTGGGACCGACGACACAAATACTATTATGATATTTTAAAAGCCGTCACTGATTTTTATGAGTTTAGCATTGAAACGCCTTGGCTGGCGCTGACCCAAAAGCAACAAGATATTATTTTACATGGTTCAGGCAAACAAAAGCTGCCTATGCCACATGGTCGTTATGCTGACGAACGTCGTTTTGAAGGCGTTATTCCGAATATGGAGCGCCGTTTTGCAGAAACTGAGTCGAAAGCAGTACGAGATGAACTTAGCAAATATCGTGTTTCTCAAACCTGTCCAAGTTGCAAGGGCTCTCGTTTAAACGTGGCTGCTCGCAATGTATTTGTGGCCGATAAAGCACTACACAGCTTAACCGAATTACCAGTGGGTGCTCTCCATAATTTTTTCGAACATTTAACGCTAGAAGGTAATAAAGGTGAGATTGCCAGCAAGATTATCAAAGAAGTTTTTCAGCGTTTAACTTTCTTGGTTAACGTAGGGTTAAATTATTTATCGCTCGACCGCAGTGCGGACACGCTCTCTGGTGGTGAAGCTCAACGTATTCGCCTTGCCTCTCAAATTGGTGCTGGCCTAGTGGGCGTTATGTATGTATTAGATGAACCGTCTATTGGGCTACACCAACGAGATAATGATCGCCTGTTGGCCACGCTAAACCACCTAAAAGATTTAGGGAATACCGTTATCGTGGTCGAACATGATGAAGATGCTATTCGTGCCGCCGACTATGTTTTAGACATTGGTCCTGGCGCGGGTATTCATGGCGGACGTATTATGGCAGAAGGTACGCCTGAAGAAGTGATGGCAAACAAAGCTTCTTTAACCGGCCAATACTTAAATGGCACACGTAGCATTGCGATTCCAACCGAACGTAAACCCCCTGCTGAAAACTGGTTAACCATTAAAGGCGCAAGTGGTAATAACTTAAATGAGGTGACCTTGAACATTCCTGCCGGCTTGCTTACTTGCATTACAGGGGTTTCAGGCTCAGGAAAGTCGACCTTAATTAACGGCACTTTATACAAAATATCTGCCACGGCATTAAACCGTGCGCAACTTGATCCAGCACCTTATGAAAGCGTTACCGGCTTGGAGCACTTTGATAAGGTGGTTAATATAGACCAAAGCCCTATTGGCCGAACCCCTCGTTCTAACCCAGCCACTTATACTGGTTTATTTACGCCTATTCGAGAGTTGCTATCTGCAACACCAGAATCTCGCGTGAGAGGTTACACACCTGGACGCTTCAGCTTTAACGTCAAAGGAGGGCGTTGTGAGGTTTGCCAAGGTGATGGCGTTATTCGCGTGGAAATGCACTTTTTACCTGATGTTTATGTTGCTTGCGATAGCTGTAAAGGTGCTCGTTACAACAGAGAAACCTTACAAGTTCAGTACAAAGGCAAGAATATTCACCAAATTTTAGAGATGACGGTGGAAGATGCGCGCACCTTCTTTGATGCCATTCCGGTGCTTGCTCGCAAGCTACAAATGCTAATGGAAGTTGGACTGGGTTATATCAAGCTAGGACAAAGCGCAACGACTCTTTCAGGGGGGGAAGCACAAAGAGTGAAGCTGGCCAAAGAACTATCTAAACGCGACACGGGCAACACACTGTATATTTTAGATGAACCTACTACTGGACTTCATTTCCATGATATTGAATTACTCTTAAAAGTCATTCGCAACCTACGCGACCTAGGCAATACTATCGTCATTATCGAGCATAACTTAGACGTCATTAAAACAGCTGACTGGGTGGTTGATTTAGGCCCTGAAGGCGGTTCAGGAGGCGGCGAAATTATTGCCACAGGTACGCCCGAAGAGGTTGCGGAAAATAAATGTTCTTATACTGGAAAGTATCTTAAAGAAATGTTAAATAAGTAGTGACACCATGCCAGCCATACTTAATAAGCTTTTACTTACGATATTATTAATACCTTTTCTGAACCCTGCCTGCGCTCAAACATCTTGGCAGGATGTGGGCTACATTCACAAAGCATTTAACGAAATAGCTTTAAAAAATGAATATAATGACAAACAACAGCGGATTAAAAAATGGCAGCAGCCTATTTACTATCGCACGCTTTTCTTCCAAATGCCCCCTTACCCGCCCGCCGATGATTATGTTGATATTCATCTAAGACACCTAGCCAGCATCACCAAACTTAGCATACAACCTGCCTTGCACAAGCCAGCCAACCTAACCATTATTTTCGTACAAGACAAGCATTACAAAACAGCCATTCAAAAATATACCCCTTCCAATATTGCCAACTTGTCTAGAGAATCTAACTGCATGGGGCAGATTCGAACCAACAAGCATTCTGATATTATTCAAGCCACCGTCATTATTCCAATTGATCATGCAATGAGTCGAGGGTTATTAATGAGTTGTATTGTTGAAGAACTGACACAGGTAATGGGCTTACCCAACGATTCTGATTGGGTGAACCCCAGTATTGCCAACGACAAGAGTAAGATAGAGTTTTTGACAGGGTTAGACTATATTCTACTAACTACTCTTTACAGCCCCAACATTCAAAGTGGTATGAATGCTAAGCAGCTAGATAAACCTCTAAAACAGACCCTTGAAAGATTAGAGCGCAGTGGTATTATTAAACAGGCAAGCAAACGGGTTAACAGCCAAGGGCTTTACCCCTATAGTAATAATTAGTAACTTAACTCTTAATTAACGGCTAACCAGCTAACTGTCAATGCTTGGCTAAATTTTGTATGACCACACCTGCCAGCATTAACCCAAAAATACCCGGCATATAGCTAGCAGTGCCATTAACAACACGACCACGAGAACCTTCTATTTCTTCCATTGGCCCCGGAGGCAAGGGAAGCTCCGTTGAAAAGACTACTTGAATACCCTTCTTAATGCCTTGCTTACGTAATCGTTGACGCAACTGACGGGCAAGACCACAAGTATGCGTCTGACTAAAGTCACACATTTCGATTTTAGTCGGGTCGGTTCTACGCCCCGCGCCCATGCTTGAAATAATAGGTAGGCCTTGCCTGAAAGCGGTTTCAACCAAAGCAACCTTGCAGTTTACACTATCAATAGCATCCACCACATAGTCGAACTTTGTCCCCAGCAAAAACCTCATATCATCAGGACGCAAGAAGCGGTGATCTACGTTCACTTTACAAAGTGGGTTAATATCAAAAATTCGCTGCTTCATCACATCGGCTTTATTTTGCCCCAGTGTTGAATTCAAGGCAATAATTTGTCTATTTACATTAGAAGGTGACACATCATCATGATCGACAAGGGTTAATTCGCCTACGCCCGCTCTGGCCAAGGCTTCTGCAACATAGCCACCTACACCACCAACACCCGCAACTAAGACATGCGACTGTTGAAGTTGCTGCACGCCTTGCTCTTCAAATACAAGCAGGCTGCGTTCAAAAAGAGGGTTATTCATAGGAGTGTCCAAAAATATGATTTGACGTATTATAAAGTGTATCTAATACCACTTGATAGGGAATATTTTTAATTTCACAAACAACTTCTGCAACTTGACTCAGTTGATCTAAACCTAAATCCTTGCCTTTTAAGCTAACGCTAGAAAAATCACTCTCTAAGACAAAGCTTTCAAGTGGCAAGGCTTTAACCGTTGCCCTCAACTTGTTTGCATTCGGGTTTAGCAATAACCCGCCTAAGCCAAGATGAATATTAACCTCCCTAAACTGCCTTGCCAACTGTTCTGAACCGTTAAAACCATGCAACACCCCTTTTACCCAATGTACCCCGATACCACCCCTGGCGATTTTTAAGGTTGAAGCATTCTTATTCATCGCTAAAGGCTTTAAGCGCATTAACATCTCATTAAAAGCTTTACGGCAATGCAAAGATAAGGGTAAATTATGCTGTTGCGCTAAGCCTACCTGCATTTCAAACGCGACTAGCTGTTCAGCCTTAAAAGGTAAGAATTCCGGAAAGAAATCTAAACCAATTTCACCGATTGCAGCAACCCTATTATTATCGAGTAAATAAGTAAGCTTAACTAAGTCAGGCAACATATCTCCTTGGATAAACCAGGGATGAATACCTAAAGCAGGCAGAACATTAGCATAATGAATAGATAAATCTAAAGCCGATTGCCATTGATTTAAGGAAGTAGTGACATTTAAAATAGGGTGCTGAAGGTCAGCGGGGATTACAACACCTGATAGGTGGGCATGGGTATCAAATAAACAAGGAGACATAAAAAAGCCAGCTAACGCTGGCCTTTCAATTAAGCTGTTTCTTCAGTAGCTTCTACTACTGGACGATCAACTAACTCGACATAAGCCATCGGAGCATTATCACCATCACGATTTCCACATTTAAGAATTCGGATGTAACCACCTGGACGAGACTCATAACGAGGTCCAATCTCAGCAAACAACTTAGCCACTGCATCTTTATCTCTTAAACGAGCAAATGCAAGACGACGGTTGTGAACTGAATCAACTTTAGCCAATGTAATTAGAGGCTCAGCTACAGTACGTAGCTCTTTTGCTTTGGCAACAGTCGTTTTAATGAACTCATGCTCAAACAAAGAAGCAGACATGTTTTTAAACATTGCCTTACGGTGTGAGCTGTTTCTATTTAACTTACGACCACTTTTACGATGACGCATAGTAAGACTTCCTTTAAATTATGCTAACTCTTTACTGACTAAGCTTGAAGGCGGCCAGTTCTCGAGTTTTGTTCCTAGGCCAAGTCCTCTTTGAGCAAGAACATCTTTAATCTCTTGCAAAGATTTTTTACCTAAGTTTGGTGTTTTTAACAAACTAGATTCTGCACGTTGCACCAAATCACCAATATAGTAGATTTGCTCTGCTTTTAAGCAGTTTGCTGAACGAACAGTTAACTCTAAGTCATCAACAGGTTGAAGATAGATAGGATCAAACTCTTTCTCTTCTTCTTCTTGTATAACAATTTCTTTATGCTTTAAATCAACAAAAGCTGTCAATTGATAATGAAGAACCGTTGCTGCTTGCTTAATTGCATCTTCTGGCCCTAAAGTGCCATCCGTTACAACATCAAGTAATAACTTATCTAAATCAGTTCTTTGATCAACACGTGCATTCTGCACTTCATAGCTTACAGTTTGCACTGGGCTAAAACTTGCGTCTAATTTAAGAACACCAATTGTCGTTGCGTCTGTTTCAGAAGCTTGTACAGCAGCTCTATAACCGACACCCTTTTCAACTTTAACAGTCATTGACAAGGTTGCGCCTTCACCTAAGTGTGCGATAACCAAATCAGGGTTCATAACTTCTGTATCATGATTTAATTGAATATCTGCTGCAGTTACAATCGCAGGCCCTGTCTTAGACAAGGTTAGCTCTGCTTCAGAAGACTCATTCAACTTAATTGAAACTTCTTTTAAGTTAAGAAGAATCTCTAATACATCTTCACGAACACCTTCAATTGAAGAGTACTCATGGAGAACACCATCAATCTTAGCTTCTACAATTGCAGCGCCAGGCATTGATGATAATAAGATTCTTCTTAGAGCATTTCCTAGTGTGTGACCAAAACCACGTTCAAGTGGTTCTAGCGTAACACGACTATGGAAATTGTTAATTTCTTTAATGTCCACTAAACGCGGAGTTAGTAGCTGCTCTAACATTTCTTGCATGAGAAGTTATCTCCGTTTCAAAAGGGTTACTTAGAGTAAAACTCTACGATTAGGTTCTCAGAAATCTCTGCAGACAAGTCTGAACGATCAGGAACTGTTTTAAAAGTACCTTCAAATTTAGATGAGTCAACATCAACCCAACCAACATTAGTTGCTTGAGCGTTAAACTCTAAAGCAGCTGCAATACGTGATTGATTACGTGATTTTTCTCTAATACTAACTACATCACCAGCATCTACTTCATAAGAAGGAATATTTACTGATTGACCATTTACTTGAATCGCTTTATGCGAAACAAGTTGACGTGCTTCAGCACGTGTAGCAGCAAAGCCCATACGATATACAACGTTGTCTAATCGAGTCTCTAGAAGTTGTAACAAGTTAACACCTGTTGAACCTCTACGACGATCAGCTTCCTTGTAATACATGCGGAATTTTTTTTCTAGTACGCCATACATACGACGAACTTTTTGCTTTTCTCTTAGCTGAGTACCGTACTCAGTTACACGCTTACGACCAGCACCATGCTGACCAGGTAACTGATCAATTTTACATTTTGATTCGATACTACGAACACCGCTCTTTAGAAAAAGATCAGTTCCTTCGCGACGAGACAGCTTACATTTTGGACCGATATATCTAGCCATTTTCTACCTCAAGAATTTATACGCGACGTTTTTTAGGAGGACGACAGCCGTTATGAGGAATTGGTGTTACATCTGCAATAGATGTGATTTTAAAACCAACACTGTTTAACCCTCTCACTGCTGAATCACGACCAGGGCCAGGACCCTTTACCATGACATCCATGTTTTTAACGCCAAATTCGGTTGCCATTTGACCAGCACGCTCTGCAGCTACTTGAGCAGCAAAAGGGGTGCTTTTACGAGATCCACGGAAACCACTACCACCAGCTGTTGCCCAGCATAGTGTGTTTCCTTGACGATCTGTAACGGTTACGATGGTGTTATTAAAAGTAGCATGAACGTGTGCAACTGCATCAGTTACAACGTGTTTTACTTTTTTCTTAGCACGATTAGTTGCTTTAGCCATAACTTTTCTCTCTTCTCTTATCGCTTAATAGGCTTTAATGGGCCTTTACGAGTACGAGCATTAGTTTTAGTACGTTGCCCTCTCAATGGAAGACTACGACGATGACGGATACCACGGTAACAACCCATATCCATAAGACGCTTGATGTTCATTGAAACTTCACGTCTTAAATCACCTTCTATCTTAAATTTTGTAACTTCAGCACGAAGTGCTTCTAACTGTTCTTCAGTTAGTTCGCGAACTTTAGTTGCTGGATCCAACTTTGCAGCTTCACAAATAGATTTAGCTGTTGTGTTTCCAACACCGAAGATCGATGTCAAACCAATAACAATATGCTTGTTAACTGGAATATTTACGCCGGCAATACGAGCCATTTTGCGCTCCTTAAATATGCATGTAGCGAAAAACGAGCGATTATACTCAACTTCCCACTAAAATACTACTAATAATTCTAGTTTCAATTGCAAATGAAACTACTTACCTTTTAAATTTGCTTTTTTCATCATATTCTCATACTGGCCAGACTGCATGTGAGCCTGAACATTGGTCATGAAATCCATCACGACTATGACGATAATCAAAAGCGATGTACCACCAAAATAAAACGGCACATTCCAATACAAAATCAAAAACTCAGGTAACAAACAAACTAGCGTAATATAAATTGCGCCTGCTAGAGTCAATCGACTCATTACATCGTCAATTCTCGCAGCTGTCTGTTTACCAGGTCGAGTCCCAGTCATATAAGCACCGGATTTTTTCAAATTTTCAGCAATTTCTTTAGGATCAAAAACAATCGCTGTATAGAAAAAGCAAAAGAATATGATTGCAACAGCATACATCAGAATATACAACGGCTGACCAGGAGACATTGTGGTAGCAATATCTTTTAACCAACCCATATTTTCAGCACTTCCAAACCAACCACCAAGGGTTGCAGGAAATAAAATGATGCTTGATGCGAATATCGGAGGGATAACACCCGCCATATTCAATTTAAGAGGCAAGTGCCCCTCTTGGCCACCATATAACTTCCTTCCGCGCATTTTTTGAGCATATTGAATGGTCAATCTTCTTTGACCACGCTCAACAAATACAACGAAAGCAATTACAAGGAAGATTAATGCGATTAAGACAAAAGCGGTAATTGCATGCATTGCACCGGTATTAACCTGTTCAAACGTCCCACCAAGCGCACTTGGTAGTCCTGCTGCAATACCGGCAAAGATAATGAGTGAAATACCATTTCCGATACCTCTTTCAGTTATTTGCTCACCTAGCCACATTAAAAATATAGTGCCACTCACCAGTGTTGTTACTGCAATCACTTTGAACATCAAGCCAGGCTCGATAACAACAGACATACCGTTAATGTTTTGAGACTCTAATGCAATTGACACACCCAAAGCTTGGAATGTTGCCAATAACACGGTCCCATAACGGGTGTACTGCGTTATCTTACGCCTACCTGCTTCACCACCTTCTTTCTTTAAACGCTCTAAAGAGGGAGATACGACCGTCAATAACTGCATAATAATAGAGGCAGAAATATAGGGCATAATCCCAAGTGCTAAAATTGATAAACGCTGTAAAGCACCACCAGAGAACATGTTAAACATGTCCAAGATAGTCCCTTTTTGCTGTTCAAACATTGCAGCCAACGCAACTGGGTCAATCAATGGAACGGGAATATGTGTCCCTAATCTATAAATGATTAGCGCACCCAAGACAAAAAATATCTTTTGACTTAGCTCACCCGCACCTGAATTTGCAACTGACTGACTTTTCATAATTATGCTTCTACTGAACCACCAGCAGCTTCAATCGCTGCTTTAGCGCCTGCTGTTGTACGAATACCAGAGAGTTTTAAACCTTGTTTAACTTCTCCAGAATTCATAACCTTGACAGACCTGATTTTTTCACCGATTAAATCAGCAGCTTTAAGTGCTGCGATATCAACAACATCAGCGTCCACTTTAGAAATTACATCTAAACGAATTTCAGCAATATAAGCTGCCTTACGTGATGTAAAACCAACTTTTGGTAAACGACGTTGTAAAGGCATTTGACCACCTTCAAAACCGATCTTAGGCATGCCACCAGATCTAGACTTCTGACCTTTATGTCCACGCCCAGCCATTTTTCCGTTTCCAGAACCTTGACCACGACCTTTTCGTTTAGCAACTGCTTTAGCGCCTTCAGCAGGCTTTAAAGTATTTAATTGCATCTTATGCTTCCTCTACTTTAAGCAAATAGGAAACTTTATTGATCATTCCACGATTTTCTGGAGTATCAATAACGGTTACTGAATGATTAATACGTCTTAGCCCTAGACCTGACACACAAGCTTTGTGTGCTGGTAAACGACCAATCGTGCTTTTAATCAAGGTAACTTTTACTGTTTTCTTATCTGACATGTTACTCACCTAAGATTTCTTCAACTGACTTACCGCGTTTCGCAGCAATATGTTGAGGGCTATTCATTCCAGTTAATGCATTCACTGTTGATCTCACAACGTTAACTGGGCGTGTTGTACCAACACACTTCGCTAGAACGTCATGGACACCAGCTGCTTCTAGTACTGCTCGCATCGCACCACCAGCAATAACGCCAGTACCTTCTGAGGCTGGCAATAATACAATATTAGCGGCACCTTGCTTGAAGTTGATTGGATACTGAACGGTACCGCCATTAAGATGTATATCTCTAATGTTACGACGCGCCTTTTCCATAGCTTTTTTAATCGCTATAGGCACTTCGTTTGCTTTACCACTTCCGTAACCAACACGACCTTCACCATCACCCACTACTGCTAGTGCTGAAAAACCGAATACACGTCCACCTTTTACAACTTTTGCAACGCGGCGAACGTCAACTAGCTTTTCGATGAGTCCATCTTGACCATCTTGTAATTCTCTTGAAGACATTGTTATCCCTTCTCTTAAAACTTAAGACCGTTTTCACGGGCTGAGTCTGCTAATTCTTGAATACGACCATGGTATTTAAAACCAGAACGATCAAAGGCAACAGATTCAACACCAGCTGCTTTTGCTTTTTCAGCGATAGCTTTACCAACAATCTTAGCTGCTTCTTTGTTTCCGCCGAAACCAGCTTCCTTTTTAATATCCGCTTGAACAGTAGAACATGCTGCGATAACGGTTGAACCGTCAACAGAAATAAGCTGAGCATAAATATGCTTAGGTGTACGATGTACACATAAACGCGCGATGTCCTGCGCTGCAACTTTAGCTCTAACTTTTTTAGCTCTACGTAATCGGGTAGCTTTCTTATCCATCTTTATGCCAACCTTTTAAGATTTTTTAGCTTCTTTACGAAGAATCCACTCATCAGCGTAACGAACACCTTTACCTTTATACGGCTCTGGTGGACGGTAACCACGAATTTCTGCAGCTACTTGACCAACAACTTGCTTATCCACACCCTTAACAATAATTTCTGTCTGGGTCGGGGTTTCAGCAGTGATTCCTTCCGGAAGTTCATGAACAACAGGATGAGAGAAACCAAGGGTAAGATTTAACTTATTACCCTGTGCTTTAGCTCTGTAACCTACACCAACAAGTTGCAATTTCTTCTCATAACCATTGGCACAGCCATTGATCATGTTATTAATAATTGCTCTTGCTGTACCCGCTTGGGCCCATGAGTCTTTGTTTTCTACTTTTGGAGAAACGTTAATTTCTCCATCAGCTTGATTAATTTCCACAGCTTTGTTGAACGACTGGTTTAAAGAACCCTTAGGACCTTTAACGTTAACAGAGGTTCCATCAATAGAAACCTCAATACCAGCAGGCACAACAACAGGAGCTTTTGCTATTCTTGACATACCAATACTCCTTTAAGCTACGTAACAGATGATTTCGCCGCCAACGCCAGCTTGACGGGCAGCTCGGTCAGACATTACGCCTTTAGACGTTGAAATTACTGCAACCCCTAAACCACCAATAACTTGTGGTAACTCATCTTTGTTTTTGTATACACGTAAACCAGGACGACTAACTCTCTTAATCATCTCAATAACAGGCTGCCCTTCAAAATACTTAAGGTCAACTGCTAGCTCTGCTTTACCATCTTTATCATTAATACTGAATGCTTTAACATACCCTTCATCCACAAGAACTTGCGCTACGGCAGTTTTTACTTTTGAAGAAGGCATTATTACGTTTTCGTGACCAGCCATCTGGCCATTACGAATGCGCGTTAACATATCAGCTATCGGATCAGACATACTCATAAATACTTATCCTTACCAACTTGCTTTTCTTAAACCAGGTACATCACCTTGCATAACTAATTGTCTTAGCATGTTACGTGATAAACCAAATTTACTATATACACCATGAGGGCGCCCAGTTAAACGACAACGGTTACGTTGACGAGCTGGTGAGGCATTACGAGGAAGCTTTGCAAGCTTATCCATCGCATCCATACGCGCATCATACTCTAGAGACATATCTACAGACGCTGCTTTGTACTCTGCACGCTTAGCGGCAAATTTAGCAACAGTCTTAGCACGTTTCTTTTCCCTTTGAATCATTGATTGCTTAGCCATCAAAAACCTCTATTGTTTTTTAAACGGAAAATTAAAGGCCTCTAAAAGAGCTTTTGCTTCTTCATTAGTTGAAGCAGTAGTCGCAAAATTGATATCCATACCACGTATTTTATCAATTTTTTCAAATTCAATTTCAGGGAAAATGATTTGCTCTTTGACACCTAAGTTATAGTTACCACGGCCATCAAATGCTTTTGGATTTAGACCCTGGAAGTCACGTACTCGTGGAAGCGCAATATTGATCAAACGATCAAGAAACTCATACATGATCTTTCCACGTAAAGTTACCTTGCAACCAACCGGATAGCCATCACGAACTTTAAAGCTCGCAACTGACTTACGCGCCAAAGTCTTAACAACTTTTTGACCCGTAATAGTTTCTAAATCAGAAACTGCCTTATCAAGTACTTTCTTATCGCCAATTGCTTCACCAACACCCATGTTAAGAGTAATCTTAGTTAGCTTTGGAGCCTGCATTGGCGATGTGTAGCTAAATTTCTCCATCAATGATGGTAAAACTTGCTCTTTATATGTTTTTTGTAATCTTGCCATATCTCAACCTATATTAAGCATCAACCACTTTACCGGTAGATTTGAAGAAACGAACTTTTTTGTCATTCTCCACTCTCACACCAGCACGGTCTGCTTTTTTTGTTTCAGGATTGTATAAAGCAACATTAGACGCATCAATTGGCATTTCTTTTGAAACAATACCGCCTTGATCTCCTGTCATAGGATTGGCCTTTGTATGTTTCTTTACCAGGTTAATACCATCTATTAGAAGCTTACCATTTTGCATAACATCAGCAACTGAACCCAGTTTACCTTTGTCTTTTCCTGCAATAATGATAACTTCATCACCTTTCTTTAGACGATTCATTATCAGTTCCTTATAAAACTTCAGGAGCCAAAGAAACAATTTTCATAAACTTGTCGTTTCTTAACTCACGTGTAACAGGCCCAAAAATACGAGTACCAATAGGCTCTAACTTAGGGTTTAAAATAACCGCAGCATTACCATCAAACTTAATTTTTGAACCATCAGGACGTCTAACACCAGCAGCTGTTCTCACAACAACGGCATCATAAACATCACCTTTTTTAACTTTTCCACGAGGAGCAGCTTCTTTAACTGCTACCTTGATTACATCACCGACAAAAGCATAACGACGCTTAGAACCACCAAGTACTTTAATACATTGGACTCTCTTCGCACCACTGTTGTCTGCAACATCAAGAATAGTTTGCATTTGAATCATGAGGGATCTCCACTCAATTTTTATTATAGGTAGCACAAAAACCACCAAAATGATTAGTCCCTATCCATTAAGAATAGGCTTGACCATTAAGGTGGCTTTAAAAATTTAGCGTATTATACTAAATTCAACTGTGTTTGCAACAACTAAATTATAGTGCCGCTTTGTTATCTACGCTAACCAACATCCAAGTCTTGTTTTTTGAGATAGGCTTACATTCAGAGATTGTAACCTTATCACCAACACCGGCTAGGTTATCAGCATCATGTGCCATAACCTTAGTTGATTTACGAATAAACTTTTTGTACTTAGGATGCTTCAAAGTTCTTTCAATAGAAACAACAATTGATTTCTCCATACCATTACTAGCAACAACGCCTTGTAATGTACGAGCTGTTTTAGTTTCTGAAGTCATGATTACTTACTCACCTTTTGACGAATGATTGTTTTAACACGAGCAACAGATCTACGTACTGCTTTTAACTGAGTTGTATTTTTCAACTGCCCAGTTGCGTTTTGCATTCTAAGATTAAATTGCTCTTGAAGCAGTTTAACTAACTCTTCACGAAGCTCTTCAACAGATTTACTATTTAATTCTGCAGTCATTTACATCACCGTTCTTGTTACAAATTGCGTTTTAAAAGGTAGTTTAGCCGCAGCCAACTCAAATGCTTCACGAGCAACACTTTCTTCAACACCCTGCATTTCATAAAGTACGCGTCCTGGCTGAACTTGGGCAACCCAATACTCAACTGAACCCTTACCCTTACCCATACGAACCTCTAAAGGCTTGTTGGTTATTGGCTTGTCAGGGAAAACACGAATCCAAATTTTGGCGCCACGCTTAACCTTACGAGTCATTACACGACGACCAGCTTCAATCTGGCGCGAAGTCATGCGACCACGTTCCATTGATTTTAGACCAAATTGACCGAAGCTTACTTTGTTACCAACGTTAGCAAGACCGCGGTTACGACCTTTATGCATTTTTCTAAATTTTGTACGTTTTGGCATTAACATAATAAGTATTCCTTTTAGTTACGGCCTTTTTTGCCCTTGCCTGGTTTCTTGTCACTACTGATCATAGAGATTTTTTCTAGCTTTTCACCTTTAAAGATCCAAACTTTAACGCCAATTTTTCCATAAGTAGTGTCAGCTTCAAATGTTGCATAATCAATATCTGCACGAAGTGTATGCAAAGGAACGCGTCCTTCACGATACCATTCTCCACGCGCAATATCTGCACCATTCAAACGACCAGAAACGGCTACTTTGATACCTTCAGCACCAATGCGCATTGCATTAGCAACAGCACGCTTCATAGCACGTCTAAACTGAATACGTCTTTCTAGCTGCTGGGCAATACCTTCTGCAACTAACTTAGCATCCAATTCAGGCTTCTTAATCTCTTCGATATTGATATTAACCGGCATACCAGTCATCTTAATTAGTGACTGCTTTAGCTTCTCAATATCTTCACCTTTCTTACCAATCACCACACCAGGGCGAGCAGTATGAATAGCAACACGAATACCATTAGCAACACGCTCAATCGCGATCTTACTAATAGAGGCATGACTTAATTTTGACTCTAATTCTTGACGAATCTTGATATCACTGATAAGAAAATCTGAATAATCTTTGCTATCAGCATACCAACGAGCGTTCCAATCTTTGGTAATTCCTAATCGAATTCCAATCGGATGTACTTTTTGACCCATTCCGATTCTCCTTACTTATCGCCGACAGTGACTGTAATATGACTTGTACGCTTAAGAATTCTATTCCCGCGCCCCTTAGCTCTTGCTCGCATACGCTTCATGATAGAACCTTCATTGACAAAAGTTGCAACAACTTTTAACTCATCAATATCAGCACCTTCATTATTTTCAGCGTTTGCAATCGCAGAGTTAAGAACCTTACCCATTAACTGGGCAGCCTTCTTATCACTGAACGTCAAAATGTTAACAGCTGTTTCAACGTCTTTACCACGGATCATATCCGCAACTAAACGTGCTTTTTGCGCCGAAATACGGGCGAATTTATGTGTAGCACTTACTTGCATCTTAATTCCCCTTATCTCTTAGCTTTTTTATCAGCTGTATGACCACGATAAGTACGAGTCATTGAAAATTCACCTAGTTTGTGCCCAACCATGTTTTCAGAAATGAAAACAGGAATATGCTCTTTACCGTTGTGAACTGCGATTGTTAGACCAATCATGTCTGGAAGTATCATAGATCTTCTAGACCATGTTTTGATTGGACGCTTATTACCAGATTCTTGTGCCTCGATCACCTTCTTTACAAGGTGATGATCTACAAAAGGTCCTTTTTTAACTGAACGTGGCATTCTAGTCCTTCCTTATTTACTGTTTCTACGGCGCACAATCATTCTATCTGTACGTTTGTTACTACGAGTCTTCTTACCTTTAGTCGGAACACCCCAAGGCGTAACAGGGTTACGACCACCAGAAGTACGACCTTCACCACCACCATGTGGGTGATCAACTGGGTTCATAGCAACACCACGCACGGTAGGCCTAATGCCTCTCCAGCGTGACGCACCAGCTTTACCTAGTTTACGAAGAGCATGCTCAGAGTTACCTACTTCACCAATTGTTGCTTTACATTCAGCAAGAATTTTACGCATTTCGCCAGAACGTAGCTTAACTAAAACATAAGCTCCATCTTTACCAGCGACCTGAACTGAAGCACCCGCACTACGTGCGATTTGAGCACCTTTACCAGGTCTCATCTCTAAGTTATGAATAATTGTTCCTACAGGAACATTTCTTAACGGCAATGCATTACCTGGCTTAATTGAAACATTCTCACCAGACTCAATTGCTGCACCAGCCATTACACCCTTAGGAGCAATGATATAACGCCTCTCGCCATCAGCATACTTTAACAATGCGATGTGAGCTGAACGGTTAGGATCATATTCTAGACGTTCTACAACTGCCGGAACACCATCTTTATCTCGTTTAAAATCGATCATACGATAGTGTTGTTTATGCCCACCACCGTGATGACGAACAGTAATTCTACCGTTATTATTACGACCACCAGACTTTGATTTCTTTTCTAACAATGCTGCAAAAGGCTTACCCTTATGAAGAGTAGGCTCAACAATGCTAACTACGAAACGTCGACCGGGAGAAGTTGGTTTTGCTTTTTTAATAATAGCCATATAAACCTCTTATTCTGCGCCAACAAAGTCAATTTCTTGACCTGGAGCTAAGCGAACAACCGCTTTTCTAATATCGTTACGCTTTCCGATACGACCTTTAAAGATCTTCTTCTTACCTTTAAGGTTAATCATATTGACAGACTGAACCTTAACATTAAACAAACTTTCAACAGCTTGCTTAACTTCTGGTTTAGTCGCATCTGGAATAACTCTGAACACGTATTGGTCTGAAGCATCAGCCATAATTGCTGATTTCTCAGAAACATGAGGTGCTAACAATACTTTTAGGATTCTTTCCTGATTCATACTAAGTTCTCCTCAATCTTCTTAACTGCTGCTTGAGTAACTACAACAGATTGGAAACCAACAAGACTTACTGGGTCTAGTGACTCAACATCACAAACGCCAGCAGAATATAAGTTACGACTTGAAAGATACAAGTACTCATCAAACCCTTCCGTTACAATCAAAACATCTTTAACGTTCAAATTTGCAACTTTAGACTTAAATTCTTTAGTCTTTGGTGCATCAATCTTAAAGTCATCTACAACAATTAAACGTCCAGTACGGGCAAGTTCAGAGAAAATAGATCTCATTGCGCCACGATACATCTTACGGTTAACTTTTTGAGAAAAGTCTCTATTATGACCAGGGAAAGCACGTCCACCACCAACCCAGATCGGGCTACGTGACGTACCAGCTCTAGCACGACCAGAACCTTTTTGAGCCCATGGCTTAGCACCACCACCGCTTACGGCAGATCTATTTTTTTGGGCTTTTGTACCTGAACGGCCGCCAGCCATATATGCAGTAACAACCTGGTGAACAAGTGACTCATTAAATTCAACGCCAAACACGCCTTCATTAACTTGAACTGCCCCAGCTTCTTTCCCGCTCGATAATTCGATTAATTTTAAATCCATCATGCTCACCTTACTTGACTGCCTTACGAACAATAACAGTACTGCCATTTGCTCCAGGGATCGCGCCTTTAATTAAAAGCAAAGAATTTTCTACATCAACCTTAACCAAATCTAAGTTTTGAGTAGTTTGCTGCTCAGAACCCATGTGGCCTGACATCTTCTTACCTTTAAATACACGCCCAGGAGTTTGGTTTTGACCAATTGACCCGTTAGAACGGTGAGAAATAGAGTTACCGTGCGTCGCATCTTGCATACTGAAGTTATGACGTTTAATACCACCCTGAAAACCTTTACCCTTAGTCGTACCAGTAACGTCAACTTTTGCAACGTCAGCCAGTCTTTCTACTGTAATTTCAGACCCTAATTCTAACCCTTCTAATTCAGAAGCATCGTTTACACGAAACTCCCAAAGACCCAGACCAGCTTCAACACCTGCTTTCGCAAAATGCCCAGCTGCTGGCTTAGATACACGACCAGCGTGCTTCTTGCCTCTTGTAACCTGAATAGCGTGATAACCATCTACCACATCATTCTTGATTTGAGTTACTGCGTTAGCAGTCACTTCAACAACAGTTACAGGGGTTGAAACACCATTTTCTGTAAATACGCGAGTCATACCAATTTTGGTACCAACAACACCTATACTCATAATGTTTACCTCATTATTTTTATTAAATTGACCATTACGATTGATGGCCAAGAATTATCTTCTTACTGAAGCTCTAATTGAACATCTACACCAGCGGCTAGATCTAATTTCATCAATGCATCAACTGTTTTATCAGTAGGATCAATGATATCTAACAAACGCTTGTGAGTACGAAGCTCGTACTGATCACGCGCGTCTTTGTTCACGTGTGGAGAAACCAATATAGTAAAGCGTTCTTTACGAGTAGGCATAGGAATTGGTCCACGCACTTGCGCGCCAGTTCTCTTTGCTGTCTCAGTAATTTCTGCAGCAGACTGATCAATTAAACGATGATCAAATGCTTTTAGACGAATACGAATATTCTGAGTAGCCATAATATTAATTCTCATTAGTTAACATACTAGATACAAGGCTTTTTAGCACTTGTAAACTTAAGGGGGCGGATTATACCAACATACATACTGATTCGCAACCCCTTATAATAATTATAAAAAAAAGGGAGCCGAAGCTCCCTTTTTAGTGATCGTAATTAACTTAGAATCTTAATCTAAAATCTTAGCAACCACACCCGCACCAACAGTACGACCACCCTCACGGATAGCGAAACGTAGTCCTTCTGACATCGCGATTGGGTTGATTAACTCAACTTTCATCTGTACGTTGTCACCAGGCATTAC
>WFMZ01000018.1 GCA_015484555.1 Hydrogenovibrio sp.
AGACGGGACTGGACTAACATTCAGTATTATTTAATTTTGTTATAAGAAGAGGATATTTACCAACTCTCATAACCAAAAGCAGAACAGTAAGAACCTAAAGGCCCCTCTGAAATTCTTATATTTCACAAATATTTGGTTTTTTTAAATTTTTATCACTATACCTCGTGAGAACCTTAATTTAAAAATCTTACAGAAACAGGAATATAAGATGAAAAGCTTATTTGAGACGGTAATCCCCTTCCCTAAAAAATAAATGAAAAAAAGGACAGATAACGGAGCTTTCCGCAGTTACTTTAATTACACAATAACGTAATCAAGGAAGAATGAGCATGGAAAAGAAGACTATTAAATGGGATCAAGTGGTGTTTCAAGCAGACAGTGAAAACGATCGAATCAAGAAAGAGGGTTACATTCCTTATCTTAGGTATATCGCCTCTCAGCTTGAAGATACCGAAGAAAATATTGAAGCCGTGGCAAAAATGTATAGCTATTTTGGTGCCTATAAGCCCAAAACGCTGCAATCAGATTTAGACTGGATCTGGCTAGCTAGAGTTGGCACAGGTGACGGCAGAAAATCTCTTAGATTTATCCAGACACAGAAGTTTAACGGGGTCGATTCAGCAGCGTGTTCAGATGGAGACTACTTTGCCCTTATAACCCCTTTAGAGAAAATCAATAAAGATAGGTTTAAAGAGTCCGCTAGATTGCTTATGAAAGACAAGTTTTACAACATAAGAGGGGATGAAGTTAAGCCTAAAGACTATTGCGAGCTTATGGACGACCTTTGTAAAATTAAAGATGCAAAAGTAGTCGAAGGCGTTACTTCTGAAATTTTAAAGGGAAAAGGAAAGGCTTTTAAGGTTAATGGACTTACATATTTACACAAATACTCAAAGATAATTCTCTCAAAGGAATGCCTATGTAGTGAGATAAAAATAGATCCCGATAAAAACCTTGTATTTAGTTACGAGGATGGAAGTTATGCCGTGTTAATCCCAAATTTTGAAGACAAATATCAGGAATAAAAATTAATGCTTAGATGGTATTACAATGGTAAAGCAAGGCGATTTAGTCGTATAGATACGGACTTAAAGGTGTTTATAGAGCCTCATTTTAAGACTCTCTTTGAAGAGCTCTTGAAAAAAAATAGGGGGGTAAATTTTAGCCATATCATTGGTTCAGATTGATCCTATCTCTGGCCTTATATTTGATACTCATTGTCTTAATATCTTGGTTTTACCGGTAGTGTTATCACCGATGATTTGTTAAAAAACAAGAAAATACTAAGGTCGTTATATTTAAGTATTTAAGCCAAAAAACTAAAAAAGGAGTTGGATAAATGATGAAAATTATTGGTTTGTTAGCTTTAGTTACAGTCCCTCTTTACTGGGCATGGCGCGCCCAAATCGCTACAAATTCTAGGGTTGAATTATTAAGTGAAGTCGATGACTTTTTAAACCCTGAAAAAGGCAATAGCGAGATAGCGATGGATACTGTTTACAATGCCTATGAATATTCTAAAAATCACTTCTTTATTGTTGCGATATTGTTCCAGGCTATATTTAAAATTAAATTAGAGAGCTTTAATATCAGTAATGACGAGCTTAAAAACCTACCTGAAAAGGAGTATAAAAAAATGCTTGGATTGATAACGAAGCTAGTTTTTACAAATATAAAACTTTCGCCTGTGACTTACTTTATTACAGGGCTTATATTTTTATTATTTACTTTGGTTATAGCCTTGTTAAACCACTTGTCCCCTAAAAAAATAATGAAGTACACTGAAAGCCTTAAAGAACGAATTCTTTATAGCCTGTATAGCTTCTAACAACAAATCTGCAACCTTAAAAATGAATCCAAGAGTTGAACTCCAGCTCTTGGATTTTTTTATGCCTAAAATAAATTAAAAAAAGTGAAAATAAAGTGCAGATAACTTTGGTTGCCGCAGTTAGGTAGGGGAAGCAATTAAAAACAAAGGAAGTAACATGGAAGTAGTCAATTTAATTCAGGGTTCAGATGAATGGTTAGCATTTAGAAAAGAGAACCTACCTGCTAGTGAAGCACCAGCGATGATGAATGCAAGTAAATTTGATCCTAAATCACCTGGTGAGTTAGTTTTATTTAGAAGCGGTGAGAAGAAGTTAGAAATAAATTCATTTTTGGCAGGTATTTTTGCAGAAGGTCATGCAATGGAAGATGCGTGTAGACCTATTATAGAAAAAATATTAAATGAACAGTTTGCACCAACCACAGGTCGAATAGAGGTTGCAGGGCTAAAAAAGTGTCTGTCATCCTCTTTTGATGGAATTACTTTTGATAGCGATATTGCCTTTGAACATAAGAAGTGGAATACAGGTCTAGCCGAACAAGTTAAAAAAGGGGTGTTAGAGCCTCACTATTTTTGGCAGCTAGAACAACAGCTATTAGTATCTGGAGCAAGTTATGTTGTTTTTGTTACCTCGGATGCCTTTATTTTAGATACAGGCGAAGATCCTACTAAATTTCCATACTATGCCGAGGTAACCCCTTTTGGCAGTAGTGTTAAACAATACGTAGCAGCAAACCATTTGGAGTATATGCAATACAAGCCACAACAAGGCCGTGCTAAAGAATTGGTTGAAGGTTGGGCTAAGTATGAAGAAATCGAACATAAGATGAACACACAGCCCCTTAGACTAGAATTAAAGGGTTTTAAGATTAAAGGCATATCAGACAAGATTAGTTCACTAAAAGTTCAGTTAAAAGAGCTAGAGAGGGAGTTAAAGGCTTGTCAGAATGAAGTTGTAGGTGCTGTAAAAAAAGCCGAGCTAGAATATGCTTCTAACGGTGGACTGGAAGTGGCTAAAAAAGTTAGAAAGGGGAGCGTAGACCCCAATAAAATTTTAGAAGCCATTGGTAATGCGATTGAAACGGCAGATAATGATGCAATACTTGAGTTCTTAAAAGCCGAAAGTTTAGATAACTTTAGAAAAGAGTCTACTGAATCATGGTCTGTAAAGGTTATCAAGGATGCCTATAAAATGACTGCATAAAATTTAGCAAGAGGGCGACTTGTTTTTCTGTAAATTCTCAAGGCTAGTCAGCCTTTCGTCCAGACTACTAACCCCATTTACTTGGGGTTTTTTATGCTTACTATTTTAATATAGTTACTTTTCTTTAGCTCCTACAGCTTACCTCCTAACAACTCAAATAGCACCAAACGGGTATCAAAACGGTATCAAAACAGTACTGAAACGGTACCAAAATAGTGCCCATTCGATACTAAACCAGTATCAAAAGGACACTGTTTTAGTACTGGGTTCTTAACAACATATCACTATTCAATAACCTCTTGTTTTGGAAGATTTTTTATACCTAAAAGAAAATAAATCTAAAATAAATGAAATAAAGGACAGATAACAGAGCTTCCCGCAGTTACTAACCTGAAACAAGTAAAACTAACTTTATATAGGAATAGAAACTATGAACACTCAAATGCAAAACGTAACAGCTGCTCTAAGCAGTATCCAGATTGATATTGAAAAGCAATTACCAAAGCACATTACCCCTGAAAAATTTATACAAGTATGCTCAATAGCAGCAATGGTCAACCCTGATTTAGCTCAGTGTAGCCCTGCATCCTTAGCCCAAGCGTTTATCCAAGCTGCAAATGACGGACTTGTCCCTGATGGCCGAGAGGCAGCGGTGATTGTCTATTCCTCAAAACAAGGAAGCGAGTGGGTTAAAAAAGCTCAGTACCAGCCTATGATTGATGGCGTGTTAAAGCGATTAAGACAAAGTGGTGAAGTACTATCTATTACAGCTAAGGCGGTTTATGAAGGGGATATTTTTGAACACGAAATGAGCCTTGATGGTGAAACTCTTGATTACCGCCCAAATTATGACCGCCCTGATAGCGCACCTTTAAAGCTAGTCTTTGCAGTAGCAAGACTAAAAACTGGTGGCACCATTGTTGAGGTAATGAAAAAACAAGAGATCGATAAGGTTATGAATCTCTCAAAGTCAGCTATTAACAAAAAGACAGGTGAAGTAAATGAGTTTTCAGTATGGGCGAATTTTTATGATCGCATGGCTTTAAAAACCATTTTACATCGCATAGCAAAACGCTTACCTAACTCAAGTGAAACGGTGGAAATACTTGAACGTGATATTCAACCCCAAGGGTTAAAGGATAGAGAAAGCTTAAACGTACCGGCCTCGGTAGCAACGACTCATGCTTTTATGTCAAAAGAAGCGATTGATCTACTGAAAATATTTGTTGAAAAGGCGGGTGCTAATGAAGTGAAAATGTTTAGTTGGGTCTCTGCTAAAACCGGCATGATTGTAAATACTTATGAAGAGCTAACTAAAGAACAAGGGCTAATATTAGTTGAAATGCTTGACCTGAAAATTAAAAAAGCAAGTTAGGTTGGCACTAAAAATAATTTATGGCTATTTTTGATAACTCTCTGTTTATTAATGAGAGTTTATAAAAAACTATAAAAAGGCATTACGTGAATAAGAAACTATCTAAAAATTTTAATAATAAGTAAATGGAGGGCGTTTATGCCCGAATTAATTAAAGATACTAATAAATTCCAGGGTAATGAAAAAGAGTTCTATGCCGGTACGGAGGAATATTCCGCTCCATATTCAGAATTTGTTTTTGATCCCGACCTAAGATTAACCAGGGAAAGAAAAGTTCCTTTTTATATTGAGTTGCTTTCTGCCAACTCTCAATCAGCTTTTAAGTCTGATATGGGGGTAATCCCACCTCAATAAACCCGCTTAAAGTTAATCCAATCGGTTCATTTAGGGCTTGCTTTGTAGATACATTCCCTAAAAAATAACTAGAACTCTTTGCTAATTTCTTTATCTATCCAGCTTTCAATATCATTTCTTCGCCATCTTCTTGGATGCCCAAATCCTTTAGGGAATGTGTCGTCATAAGTGTTTTCATAGCCAGCAGTCTTTATAATCATTCTTTGCAGTGTTGCGGGACTGGTATTAAGCATTTTCAATAAGTCTTGTTTTTTGAGTAACGTACTGTTTGTGACAGCCTCCTTAGCAACGCTTTCAAATCTACTTTTTACAAACTCAGCACCCTCTATAAACCCCTCTTGAGTTGCCCTTTTTATAAGCTTTTCTAACTCGCTATGTTCTAGTATTGTTACAGCCATTTCAATTCACCCTTCTTATTTCTTAATTAGATATAAAGGGATAGTGAAAAGGATTTAATAAAACGAAAGAAAACTACAAAAAAGAGGTAAAAAGATTTAAAAAGATTTCCTTGTGAGCGTTTTTATACCTAAGTCTAATTTATTTTAGAATGTGCTTTTGCATTAAATAGAGTATTTAAATGCTTTTGCATTAACTGTGTTATAGTAGAGCTATTAATTTAAAGGAGATTTTTATGCCAGCGCTAGTTCAAAAGAATATTACCGCTACTGAAACCGTGGCGAAAGCACTGATTAATATAAAACAGGACTTTAGTTTGTCTAATGAAATCCTTGGAAAAATTATAGGAATGGATAGCAGTACCGTTAGTCGGTTAATTCAGCGACGAAACATGAAAGATAATAAAGTGATGGAAGCAGGGTTGTTATTTATTAGGGTTTATCGGTCTCTATATGCTTTGCTAGGCGGAGATAACAAGGCGATGAAGCATTGGCTTGTTACGGGTAATAATCACCTTCAGGGTAAGCCCATAGAGCTTCTTCAAAGAATAGATGGCTTGGTTAATGTGGCTACGTATTTAGATGCCATGAGAGGTAAAGCTTGATTGATTTGCTTGAGAGCGTGACGTCTAATGTAGCGTTAAAGATACATAGAATTGTTGAATGCCAAGAAACTGCTGCCACCCTTAAGTTGGTCGATAGCCTTGAAGAGCAAGCGTTATTAGAAAGCTTACTTGAAGAGTCTAAGCCGAACAGTATTGATTCATCAAGGCATTACTTGCTGACAACGCCATTTAGATACCCACCGTTAACCCATGGCTCTAGGTTTGGCGGTAGGTTTGAACCTTCTTTGTTTTATGGTTCGCACTCTATCTATACGATGCTACAAGAAGCTGCCTTCTATATGTTTTATTTTGCTCAAGGAATGGACACCCCGTTTGAAGATGCGATCGTATCGTCCAAAACATCCTTTACGGCTCTTGTTGAGTGCGAAGGGTATGCTGACCTAACTAAAATTAACAGTGAACAGATACAAAAAAAATTGACGGATAAGCATGATTATAAGTTTACGCAAGACCTGGGTAGAACGATGAAAGAGCATGGGATAAATGCCTTTACTTTCACTTCTGCGAGAGATTCACAAGGCGGTCTTAATATGGCTGTATTTGAGCTAGGGTCGATCAAAGGAAAACCAATGGATCAAAGGCAATGGGATGTAAAACAAGTTAATGATGAAATTATCTTTAGCTGTTTGCAGAGTAGGCAATACAGTCAGACGGTTAATATAGAGTTATTTTTAGTGGATGGTATCTTGCCTAGCCCTGCTAGCTAACTTTTTTAAAACAAGGCTATGCAAGTAGAGTCTTTAGATATGGTGTAGGAATGGGTTATTGTTCCGTTGATCCTTGTAGAGATCTGCCAAGTGATATTTTTAAGAAGCAAAAGTCTAAGGCGTTTAGCCACACATTAAACGAAGCCGATCTAGCAGGTTTTTTAAGAATGTTTAGAGGCTACAAGGGGTATACAACTGTAAAGTACGCCTTAATGATGGCTCCTTATGTCTTTTTAAGGCCTGGTGAGCTGGCCAGCCTCAAGTGGTCTTTTGTGGATTTTGATAAGAACCTTATAACCATACCCTCTGAAAACATGAAAATGAAGAGAGAACACTTAGTACCGTTATCTAAGCAAGTAAAACGCTTATTACTGGAATTAAAAGATATGGTAATCCCCCCATTTTTAATGGAGGTCAACAGTAGAACGTTTTCTCTGTATTAGGTTTAATGAAGACTTAAGTAACTGCCAGTTAATTGTGAACCATAATTAACTTCAACCCATAAAAACAAGTGTTTGTATTGACTTAAATCATGAAGTTGCAAGCCTTTAAATAAATACTTAATTCCTAGATCTGTATTGGTGGACTTTAGCTATATAATGCTTATAGTAATCACAGGGACAATGATCAGCGGAGTCAGGCAAGTGCTTTAGTGAGTAAAATAGTGAGTAACTATAATGCTGATAGGTATTTAAGTTAGTATTAATAGGCCTGTTATAATCTCTTGCTATCCGCCATATCCATATATTAGCCCGTATTATGCGGGATTTTTTGTGCCTAAAATTTATCAAAATCAATTGCTTACGTTATTATCTGGTATTAAGAGGGTTACAGCTCCATTCACCTAGGGTGAGCCCTATTATTTTCAGTAGAACTCCTAGTTATATCATCCCGAATTCAATAGTAAAGTAATGGTTCTATCTATTTATACTTATTATTTAATTTTAAAAGGGAAAAAGTAATGTTAATGAGAACTATAAACGTGTTTATTTTATGCACGTCTCTTCTGTACTTTCAAACAGTACGTGCAGAATCAAATGATTCCTACAATAGTAATCTTCCTTGTCCTTGGAATGCGGTGAATTATCAAGTTAAAACACCATTATGTGGGTTGCAAGGCGTTGCTGATCGTGGACGAAAAATTGCGATTAATCGCAAAAAAGGAAATTGTTTAGCCTGCCATAAGATGCCTATTAAAGAACAGCAATTTCATGGTGAAATTGGCCCCAGTCTTTCAGGAGTTGGTTCTAGATATTCAACAGGAATGATTCGAATGCGAGTTATTAATGAAATGCAGATTAATCCAAATACGGTCATGCCATCGTTCTATATTAACCCAAATAAACTTAGTAAAGTCGGCAAAAAATTCAAAGGAAAAACAATCCTTTCTGCACAGGAAGTTGAAGATATTGTTGCCTATTTGTCAAATTTAAAATAAAGAGAAAACATAATGAACCAGAAATATTTAATAATGATATTTGTTATCACCTTATTCACTGGCGTGAACAGCGTACAAGCAGAGGATGTGTTAGTAAAAATTAAACCATTTAAAACGCCATTGTCAGGTTATTACTTCCTGTCAGATGAAAGTAAAAACACTCAGGATGACGACTTTGAAAACCCTGGTTTTTACGCCGTTGAAACGGGGGCTAAGTTATTTAACATGCCAGGAAAAAATGGCAATTCTTGTGCTACATGTCATGGAGATAATGGCGAAAAGTTGGATAAAAAACGCATTGCAATGTATCCTGTTTATGACCCAAAACTTAAAAAACCAATTACTTTACAGCAAAAAATTCGTATGGAATGGTCAAAGAAGCTAAACAATTCTCAATTAAAGTATGATGGGGCGAAAGCATTGGCTTTAGAGGTGTTTGTTAAAAACTTGGCTCGTGGGGAAAAAGTAAATGTTAAAATAGACGGTAAGATGTTACCTTTTTATTTAAAAGGTAAAAGTATTTACCATACTCGAGCGGGTCAATTAAATATGGCTTGCGCTCAGTGTCATACTGCTTACCCAGGAAAGCATATCAGGGCAAATTTATTGTCTCAAGGCCAAAGTAATGGCTACCCAGCATACCGATTAAAAAATGGTAAAATTAACGGTTTGCATTCAAGATTTAATAGCTGTTTTAAAAATATTCGCGCGCAAAAGGAAGCTCCTGGGAGTGTGGACTATGTTGCGTTAGAGGTATATGTTAATTCAAGGGGAAATGGTTTATTAATAGAGTCTCCTGGAATTAGGTTTTAAGTAAATAGAACCTAAAACTCTGTAGATTAAATAGTCCTCCTTTCCAAAAAGTGCTCGATGAACTTCATCGGGCGCTTTATCTTTTAGCACCAAATCTGGTCGCTTGGTATGGTAAGTTTCAATGGCTCCTTTCACCATTTGACATGCCTCATTAACCCGCTTTAGCATTTATTTTTCAATTCCATATTGTTCTTGGCAATAAGGGTTAAATGAAAATACTATGAACTATTACGCTAACGTAGATTACAAGGTACTGGCTTTAAAAAAGTTTCGTATGCATGGTTAACAAATGTAATCTTGTATTCAAATAATCTACTTGAAAAGACAATTAACAACAAAATACCAATCAAATTAATAGCTAAACACCTAGCAGCTATAGTATCTTAATGGTTATGTACTTCAGGCTTGAATCTGCCAAAGGAATAAATATGAGTGAATTAGACTTGTTATTACAAGATATTCATCAATGTACAATTTGCAAAGGTTTAATTCCAGATCCTATTAGGCCTGTTTTACAAGTTGATGCAAAAGCAAAAATTTTAATAGTAGGTCAGGCACCAGGAAGAAAAGTACATGATACGGGTATTATTTTTAATGATGCTAGTGGAAAACGCCTAAGAGAATGGATGGGTGTAACAAAAGAAACTTTTTATGATAAAGAAAAAATTGCCATTTTACCTATGGGGTTTTGCTATCCTGGAACTGGAGAGCATGGTGATTTTCCTCCACGAAAAGAATGTGCTATTGCATATCGGTTACAGCTTTTAAAACTGTTAGATAATATTGAGCTTACTTTGGTCATCGGTAAATATGCACAAGCATATCATATGAAAGAAAAAGGTGTATCCTTGACAGCATTAGTAGAAAATTGGCAACATTATTTACCGAGTCTTTTACCTCTTCCACATCCTAGTCCTCGTAATAATATATGGCTTAAAAAGAATCCTTGGTTTGTAGAAAATGTTATACCTGTTCTTCAAACTAGAGTCAGTCAAATTTTGCATATCGAAGAAAATAAATAATGTGTTTTAGTGAAGCAGTTTTGTTTCAAGGAGAGAAGTATGTTCTATAAATTAAACATAATGAAGACAGTCATTATTTTTTTATTGACCATTGGATTTACCATCAATATACCGAGTGCGTTCGCTGATGATGCCCAAAAAAATCTTGAGCCTTGGGGAAGTGCGTCGGTTCTAAATATTGTTTACAAGCCACAAAAAGTTGTATTTAATGTCACAACAGGCGACAAAGCGGAGCTAAAGCATATTTTAAGTCGCATAGCTTATCTTTATAAAATGGAAGGTTCTAGCCCAATGGAGGGTTCAATAATCGTCGTATTGCATGGCCAAGCTATTCCATTTTTTGCCATTCAAAATTTTCTAGAAAATGAGGCTGTTATGCAGCAAGCTCATAGCCTGACAGTTGGCACGACAATAGAGTTTCGTATGTGTCGTGCGGCAGCCAAATCTTTTGGCTATAAGCCTAAAGATATTGATGGGTTTGTTAGTATGGTTCCTATGGCAGATGCAGAAATAGTTAGATTGGAGCATCAAGGTTATGCTTATATGCAATAACGGAGTGGTACACTATAAAGATGTAATTACCCTGGGCATAAAGGAATAGGAAATGAATAAAATTTATAATAAATACTTTTGGAAGTCTCTGCTTTATAGGCAGAATGATCACCATCGTTATGGCGTATTTCGCCACACGGTGATGGTGCTTGTTCATCTATTAAAAGCGAAACAATATAAAATGGCGGCAGCCGCTATTTTACATGACTTTGGTAAGCCAATTACTGCCAGACCAGATGCGAAAGATATTGAGCGGGGGCGAGGTGAATTATCTTTTACCAACCATGAAGAAATGTCTTATCAAATGATTAAAAATTGGGGTTTTGTAAGTGATTACACCAAGACACTCGTTCGCTATCATTACCTAATAAGAGGCATGAGCAAAGCAAAGCAAAAAGGCTTAGATGCAAAATATAGACGTTTAAAAAGAATTTGGGATGGCTTGACCCCTGAAATGCGAAGAGACTTAGGTGTTTTTTTGAAGGCTGATGACTTGGCTAAAAAATAGCTGTATTTGAATACAGGCTCTTTAAATTGAAAGTGCTTATGTTTGTTCATAAGCGCTTTTTTTAGGCCTAAAATTTAGTAAAAGTCTTGCAGAATTATTGTTGATAGAAGCGGACGTTGTTTTCTATCTTGTCTAAGCGGAAAGAGCCTTTATTGGTGCGCTCAAAGGCAATGTCATCTGCTTCTAACGGATGCTGATAGTAAAAGCTAACATACTGTTCATAGCTAAGCGCTAGGCGGTTTTGAATTTGAGCCTGGTGGCTGTCTTTCATAATATGCATTTGGTAGCCAGGTTGGATAACACCGGTAAAGAACTCTGCCACACTGCCTGAACCATAGCTAAAGAAGCCAAAACGTTTGCCATCTAATGCTTGTTCAGCATTGTCTAAAAAAGAGCAAAAGCCAATATAAAGAGAAGCGCAATAGCTGTTTCCGACGACTCGGTTATAAACTTGGCCAGGGCAAATTTGTGATTTAAAGGTGGCTTCATCAAGCTGAACACCTACTTTTTTAGTGAGTGTTTTGTGTGCTTTTTCAGTCATACGAGAAAAAGGGATGTGGTAACAAAAGTGTTCAATATCATCAAATCGACGAGGCGTGGCTTCGGTAAAATAGTCCCAAGTTTGCTTTAAGCTATTGAGATAAACTTTGGTTGAATACTTTCCATCTACCAGCGCAGTTGTGCGGTGGTTAGGGCGCCAAAAGTCATAGACATCTTCTGTGTAATAACCAGAGCCTGGCTCAATGGCTAAAATACGTGGGTTTTGCTTAACCAGCATGGCAACGGCACCACAACCTTGTGTGGCTTCACCCGATGAATCTTGATCATAACGGGCAATGTCTGATGCGACCACTAAAATATTTTCATTTGGGTTTTGGCTGGCAAGTGCGGCGGCCATTTGTAATGCGGCGGTGCCAGCATAACAAGCTTGTTTAAATTCAACCACTCTACAGCGGTTCGGTAGTTCTAATAAACCGTGTAAAAAAGCGCCAGCAGACTTTGATTGGTCAATGCCTGACTCGGTCGCAAACAAAATAGCGGTAATGCTGTTTTTATCTATTTGATCTAGTAAAGGTGCGGTGGCTTTTGCCGCTAAGGTAATGATGTCTTCATCTGGCGGTGCAATGGACATTTTTTCTTGGCCAATACCGTTGTAAAATTTATTTACATCAATATTTTTTTCTGCCGCAAAGGTGTCTAACCCGAGTACATAATCAGAAGTGGCAAAATGAATTAAGTCTATTCCAACAGTCATCTAAATTAAAGCTTCCTTAAAGCATCATTTAACAAAAGGCTTGCCGTGTTCGGCGCACCTACCAGAAATTGCGCTACCCGATATTGCTGGTGTAGTTGTTGTATTTTTTGTTGCACCGCATCAGCCGATTCCATTGCTGGTTGCAAGAAGGGCGAGGCAATGCCACAAATATAGCCGCCCATTATAACCGATTTAACCATGTCTATGCCATTACGAATACCGCCACTGGCAATAAAATTTGCTTGGGTTTGAAAAGGTTTAACAATATCAAGTACTTCTGGCGTGGTGAGACCCCAATCTTGGAATAAAATTCCTAAAGACTGGTCTGATAAATCACCAGTTCTATGCGCTTCTATTCTGCTCCAAGAGGTGCCACCACGGCCTGCCGTATCAAACCATTGAAT
>WFMZ01000019.1 GCA_015484555.1 Hydrogenovibrio sp.
TATTTGCATTTAATTTATAAGGCTCTTTTTTCTCTTATGACCCGACACGCTAAGTGCTTATTTTTGAACCTTTTTTAGCTAAAACACAATTATAAAAGGGGAATGTGCGTACCCACCCCTGGCGATTTTTGGGTTTGAATGTGTTTTAAACGGGCATAAAAAAACGCCTGACGGCGTTTCTTTAATTTAGACAATAGTTTTTGGATTAGGTATCCAAGAAACTCTTTAATCTTTCTGCACGACTTGGATGTCTTAGCTTACGCAAGGCTTTTGCTTCAATCTGACGAATACGTTCACGTGTGACATCAAACTGCTTACCCACCTCTTCTAATGTGTGGTCGGTATTCATACCTAGGCCAAAACGCATTCTTAGCACCTTCGCTTCACGAGGGGTTAAGGTCCCTAACATATCTTTTACGGTTTCACCCATACCTTCAAAGTCAGCCGCATCTTGTGGAGACAGAATATTACTATCTTCAATAAAGTCACCTAAAGATGAATCTTCATCATCACCCACAGGCGTTTCCATTGAAATAGGTTCTTTGGCAATTTTCATTACTTTGCGAACCTTATCTTCTGACATCTCCATTTCTTCAGCCATTTCTTCAGGTGTTGGCTCTCGCCCCATTTTCTGTAATAACTGACGCTGAATACGATTTAACTTGTTAATAGTTTCAATCATATGCACGGGAATACGAATGGTTCTAGCTTGGTCGGCAATAGAACGCGTAATAGCCTGACGAATCCACCAGGTTGCGTAGGTGGAAAATTTGTAACCACGACGGTATTCAAACTTTTCAACTGCTTTCATTAAACCGATATTTCCTTCTTGGATTAAATCTAGGAATTGTAAACCTCGGTTTGTGTATTTTTTAGCAATAGAGATTACCAAACGTAAGTTAGCTTCAATCATTTGACGCTTAGCAACCTTTGACTCACGCTCTGCCTTACTTAGATCTTTATAAACTTCTTTATAACAACTGATCGGCATTTTTTCAGATTTCTCAAGCATCGCTAAACGCTTTTGGGCACGGCGAACATCTGCTCTTACCAATTCAAGTGCGGCGGCTTTCTTAGGGTTAGTAGCAATAAGCTCATCTACAAGCTCATAATTAACTTCTGAACCAACAAAAGCTTTCATAAACTGTGGGCGAGTAATTTTTGCTTGCCTTATTAGCAGATTAACAATATTACCTTCTTGCTCACGAATGGCTGCCATCTTTGTCTTTATGATTTTAATCATCTTGTTCATGAAAACAGGCGATAACTTAACGGTTGCTAATAACACAACCACATCATCTCTTTTCTTGAGTGCACGCTCGTCGTTATAACCATATTTTTCTTCAGCTTTTAAAGCGGCCGCATCTAGCTTAGCCATTTGCTTTAAAAAGGCGGCTAGCTTTTCTTGGTTAATACCATCTTCTTTTGGCTCTTGATTATCATTGTCTGGCGATAGCTCTTCGATAGGAATATCAACCAAATCACAAGGTCGGTAAAAGCCTTGAATGAAGTCAGCTACTTTACCTTCACCATTTTCAATACGCTCAAAGCCATTCAAAAACTCAACAGATACTTTTGGATAACGGTTAATCGAAGCCAACATTGCACGCAGACCGTATTCGATACGTTTTGCGATGCTAACTTCGTCTTTACGCGTTAGCAACTCAACTGAACCCATTTCTCGCATATACATACGAACAGGATCGGTGGTTCTACCAAATTCTGCATCAACTTCACCTAAAGCGGCAATCGCAGCTTCAGCGGCAGCTTCATCAAATACTTGCCCGTCGCCAGCAATAATTTCATCTTGCTCTAGCGGTGCTTCTGATAATCTAATACCAAAATCTTTTAGGATTGTGATGACCTGACCCAACTGGTCTTCATCAATATCATCCGGCAATACATCGTTTACCATCAAAAATGTTAAATAACCTACATCTTTGGCGCGTTCAATTAAATCTATCAGTTGCTGCTTTCTTTCGACTTTAGTCATATTTACCTCAATTTTTCAAACTTTAGCCACCCTTTTCCAGAGTGCACTAAAAAACCGTACCCAAAATTAATATTAACCTTGAGTTAACTTTTACAAAACTTTACCAGCAGCAATAACAACGCACCTCTACTTTATTGAATTCTTTTGTTTATATATTGATATACAATATTAACTGAATCTAGCAGGTGGTTAATAACTTCACGATGCATTTTGTTTTAGAACTTCATGTTTATATAGTGCTAGAAACTTATTTTTCAAGCACTTATTTATTTTTATTACGCTTTTGTAGTTCAAACCACTCATTTAAAGCGTCATCATCTTGCCCAATCTTACTCGCTGCTTTTTCGCTAGCTAGCTCACCGACAACCTGAGACATCACTTCTTTAAACTGTGCCTGCAAAAAGCTTTCCTCTTCTTTAATCGGCACTTGTTCAATCTGTTTAAGTACCTTTTGCTTCACAGGGTCATTTAACCAATCAACTAAAGCATCTATTAAATAGCCACTGGACTGCAACACTTTCAACATTTGCGCTAAAAACCGAAGCTCTGCATTACTAGAGCCAGCCAAATCTTGCCATATCGACTCATCAAACACCACTGCCCACGAAGGGCGTTTAAATAGAATGCTGACTAACTTTAGAACAATACTCTTTGCTTTTAAATTTAACACGGGTTTTTGAGTAGACTCATTGTTACGCTTTGTTGAAGCCACTCGAATACCCATAATCTGGCCTAGTCGCCAAACGGGCAATTCAACAATACCAGCTAATACTTTGGTTAATAAGTCGGGCATCGCACCTTGAGAAGAAACAATATAAGGCTTAGCCAGTGAAATAAGCTGTTGCTGACCTTCAATACTACTAACTGAAATAGAGGTTTTAGCCTGTAACCCTTTAAAAAGGAACTCCGAAATTGTCATCGATTGAGCCACTCGTTTTTTAAAACCTTCCATCCCCTCTGTTCTTACCGTTGAATCAGGATCTTCCCCTTCACCTAAAAACAAAAACCGAACCACTCGCACTTCAGAAAGTACAGGTAATACCAACTCAAGCGCTTTCCAAGCCGCTTTTTTACCTGCACTGTCTCCATCAAAGCAAAAGACAATATCAGAGGTTTGTCTAAACAGGATATCCAAGTGGTCAACTGTAATCGCTGTTCCTAAAGTGGCCACTGCGTTACGAATACCAAATTGCGCCAAGGCAACGACATCCATATAACCTTCAACCACAATAATATGCTGACTTCTATCCCTGGCTTGGTGCATTTCATATAAACCATACAAAGTATGACTTTTATGAAAAATAGGGGTTTCTGGTGAATTGAGATACTTCGGCTGTTGTTCAGCAGACATGACCCTACCGCCAAAAGCAATCACCCGCCCTCTTTGATCTCTAATAGGAAACATCACCCTATCTCGAAAACGGCTATACACCTTGCCACCTTCATTTTTACCTAACATGCCGACTTCAAGCAATTGTGCGCTTAGAGTATTATTTGCCAACAGTGCTTTTTCAATAGACTGATCTTTAGGTGCATACCCAATTAAATATTGATGCGCTATGTCAGAAGACAAGCCCCTGTCTTTTAAATAGGCTTGAACTTGCTTTGCTTTAGCATGACTTTTTAGCTGTTGACGATAAAACTTGGCCACCATTAAAGTGACATCGTATAAATCTCTTTGCTTTTGTTGTTTAGCTTGTGCTTGCGGGGATAGTTTTTCTCTGGGTACTTCCATGCCTTGTGTAGAAGCCAACTGTTCAATCGCATCGACAAACGAAAGTCCTTCATATTCTGTTAAAAACTTAAGCGCATCTCCACTGGCACCACAACCGAAGCAATGATAAAACTGTTTTTGTGGACTGACATTAAACGAAGGGCTTTTTTCATCATGGAAAGGACAGCACGCTTTATAGCCTGCGCCAGCCTTTTTTAAAGGCACGCGCTGATTTATTAGCTGAACAATATCTGCTCTAGCTAACAAGTCTTCTATAAATGAACGCGGGATGCTTCCCTTTCTAACGCCAGCCATGTTTTACTTTATCCACACCTTTTAAATCACATACCCACAGACTAATACACAAGCCTAAAACGAAAAAAACCCAGTAGCTTTAACACTACCGGGTTTATTTATGTCGAGAAACTGAAGAGGTTATTATTAAGCTAACGTAGCCTTAATAATTTTACTCACTTCAGCCATATCTGCTCTACCTTGCATCTGAGGCTTTAACAACCCCATGACTTTACCCATCTCTTGCATAGACGCTGCACCAGAATCTGTAATGGCTTTAGCCACCATTTCTGCTACTTCGTCTGCCGATAAAGGCTGAGGCAAAAACTCTTGAATAATTTTCATCTCAAAAGTTTCTTGCTCTGCCAATTCAGGTCTATCCGCATCCATAAACTGCTGGAACGAATCACGACGCTGCTTCATCATTTTATCTAAGATAGGAAGGATTTCAGCATCATCTTCAATAACAGTACGACCGTTATCAATTTCAATTTGCTTAATCGCTGCTTGCATAGCACGAATAACAACCAGACGTTCTTTGTCTTTGGCCTTCATCGCTACCTTCATTTCTGAAGACAACCTTACTTTTAGTTCACTCGACATATCTAAAACAGTCTCTTAGTACAAACGTACTGTGCGACGGCTTTCGCGAGATAAACGCTTAGCTAAACGCTTAACTGCTGCTGCTTTCATACGCTTCCTAGCCCATGTTGGCTTCTCATAATATTCACGCTTACGAGTCTCTGTTAAAACACCTGCTTTTTCACAAGCACGCTTAAAACGACGCAATGCAACGTCAAATGGTTCTGTATCTCTAACTTTTACGCTTGGCATAAGAATTCTCTTTTGTAATCATTTAGTATATTCTTCGAAACCTTGTAAGATTAGGCAAGGGAACGAGAAAAAAGAGAATTATAAGATGTGAAGCGGCGTTTTGCAAATAAAACTTAACCTTTTTGATAAAAAACTACCCTAGCTACTCGTAGACGGAAAGAAAACAAACTCCAACCTAAACCTGATAAAATTTGCCACCTTAATGATAAGAGATGCTTTCATGCCAAATTCAAACCAACCCACCACGCAAACATTTATTACCTTAGGCGTTGAAAGCTCTTGTGATGAAACCGCTATTGCCATTTATCATTCCGAAAAAGGCCTGCTTGCTCATCAGCTTTACTCTCAAATAAAACTACACGCAGAATATGGTGGCGTGGTGCCAGAGCTGGCTTCTCGTGACCATGTTAAACGTCTTATTCCGCTGATAGAAGCCACCCTTAAAGAAGCAAATTTAACCCAACAAGACATTACCGGCATGGGTTACACGGCTGGCCCAGGTTTAATGGGTGCTTTGTTATCTGGCGCAGCAGTAGCGCGTAGCTTGGCATTTGCATGGGATATTCCTGCTGTCGCCATCAACCATATGGAAGGCCACTTACTTGCCCCCATGCTAGAAGAGAAGCAACCTAAGTTTCCTTTTATTTGCCTATTAGTATCTGGTGGACATACCATGCTTATTCGAGTCAATGGCATTGGGCAATATACCTTATTAGGTGAAACCTTAGATGATGCTGCTGGCGAAGCCTTTGATAAAACTGCTAAAATGCTTGGCATGGACTACCCTGGCGGGCCAGAAGTATCTAAACTGGCTTTAAAGGGAACCGACAAACGCTACACTTTCCCTCGCCCAATGGTTAACAAACCTGGCTTAGACATGAGCTTTAGTGGCCTTAAAACCTTTTCGTTAAATACTTGGTTGGCAGCAAAGAAATCGGGAGATGAATCGGAACAAACCAAGGCAGATATTTGCAGAGCATTTGAAGTCGCCGTCGCAGAAACCTTAGTCATTAAATGTAAGCGAGCTTTGATTCAAGAAAATTTAAACTGTTTGGTAGTGTCGGGTGGCGTGAGTGCTAACCGTGAAATTCGCGCACAATTAGATACCTTAATGAAAGGCCGAAAAGGCACGACCTTCTACCCAAGGCTAGAGTTTTGCACCGACAATGGCGCTATGATTGCCTACGCCGCTTCTAAAAGGTTAGAAGCTGGAGAATCCAGCGGTTTAAGCTTTGCCTGCAACCCAAGATGGAAGCTAGAAGACTTAAACGCTATTTAATACCGGCTAATCTTCTGTTCCTGAAATTAGTCTTTGAATATTATTTTTATGTCGCCAAAATAAAATGATCGTTAAAGGTACGGTTAATATTACCCAATCCATATTATCTGACAATAAATAAATATACAGCGGTGCCAAAGCCATCGCAACTAAAGCCGAAGCTGAAGAAATTTTAAGTACCTTCGCGACAAACAACCAAGTACCTACCACCGCTAAACCAATCGGTAAAGATAACCCTAGCATCATACCCATTGCCGTTGCCACGCCTTTCCCGCCTTTAAATCCAAAAAATACAGGATATAAATGCCCTAAAAAAGCCGCAAAGCCAATTAAAAACACCAACAAACTAGGGGCACCCATTTGGCTCGCAAAGAATACAGGCAACCAACCTTTCAGCATATCACCAGCTAGGGTAATCGCGGCAGGCTTAGTACCATACAAGCGCTTTACATTGGTTGCACCAGGGTTTCCTGAACCGTCTTTCCTAGGGTCGTCAAAACCCATTAATTTACAAACAATAATGGCAGATGAAATAGAACCCACTAAATAAGCAAGCAGAATACCGCTAAAATCCATCACGGAAAAATGACCCAGCTCAAACATACGACGACCTTTAAAAAGAATTGAGCGAACATTCTAGTCGCTTTATGGGATAATTTCGGAGTATTTTAAAGACAAAGAGTATTAAAAAGACATGACAAATCAAGATATTATTTTTATTGAAGCGCTAAGCACCGAGGCAATTATCGGTATTTTTGACTGGGAACAAGCAGCCCCACAGCCCTTAATAATGGATATTGAAATCAGCACCGACCTTAGAAAGGCAGCCAATAGCGATGACATAACCGACACCATTTGCTATAGCCAAGTAAGTGATGATGTTGATAAAATGACCCGAGACAGCCGCTTTGAATTAATAGAAACACTAGCAGAATTTATTTGTAGCAGCTTGCTTGTGCAACACCCAAGTATCAGCAAAATAAAGCTTAAACTTAATAAACCCGAAGCGGTTAAAAAAGCACTTGCTACCGGGTTAATTATTGTCAGAACACAACCGGATAAAGCTTAAAAATTAGTCTTGCGCTTGCTTCTGCTTATTCGCTATTTTTTTAATGACAGGCACGGCTTGTTCCATGTTGGCCACGGCATTCTGTTCTGTAATTTTAGAAAGCGTCCTATAATCATCTTCAAACTGCTGACGGTTTTGTTTAGATAAGTTGTTCGCTAGCTTGTTATATAAAGACTCACCTGTTGCCAGACGGCTCATCGTCACCAACTGCTCGGCCGTTAGCGCCAATGCAAACTCTTGTACAATTCTATTATCTACATGCACCAACTTATTCGCTAGCTGGCGATAAGCCTGTAATTTTTTCTGCAATACCTGGCTGTCTTTTGCCTCTGACTGATTTAAACGAATACCAATAATTTCTTGCAGTTTTTTAACCGCACTTTGAGGTAAATCAAAGGTAACATAGCCCAGTTCTAAATAATGACCGCCGTCCTCTGTTCTTTTAACTGAAATTTCCATAAAACCCTATCCTTAAATATATCTGCTATTTTCAGCGTCGAACTCAATCTCGCCCTTGGCTTCTAAGGCAAACATGCTTTCAACGATATGGCGAATAGAAGCAATAGCAACCTCTTCACTTGGCATAGCTGAATTATCGATATCTGAGCGAAGCTGTTTAGACATAATACCGCCAACATTATTCAATATTTTATCAGTCAAGGCTTCGTTCTTCGCAATCATCAACATTTTAGAAATGTCTTCACTCTCGGTATCATGTATTAACACTTGCAAGGAACGATCACTTAAACTCAACAACTTTAAAGCCAACTTAATATGCCCAGAAATAACCGAAGAAGATTGCCCTGAATCCATTTGTAATAAATGATCTAACGACTCTTGCAACAATTCAAGAGAATAGCGATCTAAGCGAACAAATGCCTCACCCACATGTAACTGCCATTCATTTTCATGTAATTTTTTAATACCTAGTTTCATATTTCTTCCGTATTTACCTTACCGGGTTCTAGTTGAACTAATGTTAAAGCAAAATTTAATCCAAGTTTTTAGGCCATTCCCTCTATTAACAAGGAAATAGCTAAATTTTACAACCAAATAACATGCTAAAATCATTTTTCATTTTAAGGACTACCCAAAACAAAGGGCTTCTTAACCCAATAGCGCCAACAGTATAAACACAAAAACAACCTATTATGAGTCAAATCAAGCAATTACCCACCCCTTCTGCAGAAGCCATTGCACACAGCCAAACACTGTTAACTCACATTCAAACAGACTATGATTCAAATAGTAAAATGCCTTTTTCAGAATTCATGGCAAAAGCACTCTACACGCCAGGGCTTGGGTATTATTCTAATGACTTAGCCAAAATTGGCCGCGCGGGCGATTTTATCACGGCACCTGAAATTTCCCCGTTATTTTCTCGCTGCTTAGCCAGACAAGCCAAACAAGTATTAGCAACACTAGAACAGCCTAATATTGTAGAGTTTGGTGCCGGCTTAGGCACCATGGCAAAAGATATATTATTAGAACTAGACGCCCTAAACCAACCGGTTGAAAATTATTATATCGTTGAACTTAGTGCAGGGCTAAAACAAGTACAACAAGAAACGTTAAGCTGCTTGCCCCAAGCTATTTTTAATAAAATACAATGGCTAGATCAACTACCAAGCCAGCCTATTAATGCCGTGGTGCTAGCCAATGAAGTGCTTGATGCCATGCCGGTTGAAAGGCTTAAGCTAACCGATTCCGAGCCACAGCAAGCTTGGGTTAAATTTGATAACCTTACTGGGCAACCTACTTGGCACTATCAACCCATTCAAAACGAACCCTTACAAAGCATTTGCCAAAACTTATTAGCCACCACCGGCATCCCTAGCCCAGAAGGCTATGAAACCGAAGTAAATTTAAACATCGCCCCCTGGCTGGAATCTATTAACGACTTTCTAAGTGCAGGTGCCGTACTGCTAATTGATTACGGCTATGTTCGCCAAGAATATTATCAACCCGCCAGAGTAATGGGCACCTTACGTTGCCACTATCAGCACTTAGCCCACAGCGATCCTTTCTTTTACCCAGGCTTGCAAGACATTACCGCCCACGTAGATTTTACTGCGGTTGCCGAAGCAGGGTTTAATGCAGGGTTTGAAATAGCTGGCTTTACCACCCAAGCTCATTTTTTAATGGGTGCAGGCTTACTTGATATGGCCAGCGAACTATCGTTAGAAGATAATGATGCCGTTCATTTAGCACAACAAATTAAAACACTAACCCTACCAGATGAAATGGGCGAATCCTTTAAGTGCATAGCTCTAACCAAACAAATTGACCAACCGCTAATAGGATTTCAATTACGAGACCTTTGCCACCAGTTATAATTTTTTAAATGCTAAAATAACAACCACAAACAACAACTCAAGTAACCATACAAGGAAAACACATGGATATTTTTCAAGCCGCTATTCTCGGTATTATCGAAGGCTTTACCGAGTTTTTACCCATCTCTTCAACCGGTCATCTTATTATTGCTAGCCAATGGTTAGGGCTTGAACAAACCAACCAAAACAAAGCCTTTGAAGTCATTATTCAAGTTGCCGCTATTTTGGCTATTTTCTCGCACTACAGTAGTAAATTTAGCTTAAAGCACATCAAGCTTTGGACACACGTTTTTATTGCTTTTTTACCCATCGCTATCATAGGTTTTCTATTTCATGACCAAATTAAAGCCCTATTCACCCTTGCTACCGTTGCTTGGTTATTCATTATTGGTGGTGTCATTTTTTTAATTATGGAAAAACTGTACGTTGATGGCACCCATAGAACCAAAGACATTGAAGACCTAAGCATGAAGCAATCTTTTTGGATAGGTATCGCCCAAGTATTTGCCTTAATTCCCGGCACAAGCCGAGCAGGCGCCTCTATTGTGGGTGGCATTATGATGGGGCTAGATAGAAAAACCTCTGCAGAATTTTCATTCCTATTGGCATTACCCGTATTGGCCGCCGCATCTGGCTTAGACCTACTTAAAAACTATTCTGAGTTTGCCAACACCAGCTGGCTACCCTTGTTAGTTGGTTTGGGCATGTCTTATATTGTGGCCTACTTCACCATGGCGGTTTTCTTAAAGTTTTTAAACCGATTTACGTTTAATGCTTTCGGTATTTATCGCATAATATTTGGAACCGTGTTGCTAATTTGGTTTGTGTAAAACTTAGAAACAAAAAAGGCCTTGTGTATCCATTACACAAGGCCTTTTTAAGGTTAGATAAACAGTAATGACTTAAAAGTTGTACTGTGCTCCAAAAGAAACCACACTTGAATTAGCATCTTTAAAAGAGTTTACAATGATATCCGTACTCAAAGATACTTTTTGAGAAACCATCGCTCTGTAACCAATGCCCACTTGAGTATAACTTTTATCTTCACTTGAAGTAGAAACAACTGTTCCAGAAGTGGTTACCCCTTTAGCTGTTACATTAGCGCTACCGCTTCCTAAGCGAGCATATAACACTGAACTCTCTCCTAATCTTACGCCAGGTAATATAGAAAAGTTAAGAACTGAGCTGGTAGAAACTTCAACCTTCCCCCCTGTAACAGGAATATCAACAGAACCAATATTACCAGCTGTCTCAATTTCAATGCCAAGCATAAACTTTTTTACCACCTTAAAATTATAACCTAACTTTAAAGCGCCACTAAACTCACTACTTCCAGAGGCTTTATTATAAGAACTGGTCTCATCGACTGTTAAAGCACTAAAGTTAGCACCCAAACCCACATAAGCCCCTTCTATATCTCTAGAGCTCGCTTCTTCTCCTGCCATCGCACTGTTCGAGGCAACCAACATCATCGCTATTAATACTTTTTTCATCATTATCCCTTTTAAGATTTTAGATAAAGATAAAACCTTACCTTTATTAGTAGAATAATATCCTAAAACAGGATATTAGGCAAGGCGCTTTATATTGCCCTACATGAAACGAAGTATTTGGCATGACGACTATATAAAACTAAGGGACTTACTAAAAAGTATGCGCCTTGAACAAGGGCTGACCCAAGTTCAGCTTGCTAAAAAATTAGACAAACCGCAAAGCTTTGTCGCCAAGTACGAATGTGGCGACCGAAATTTAGATTTTATTGAAGTGATAAAAGTATGTGAATGCTGTGATACAGATATTCAGACTTTACTAAAACAACTAGGAAACTAGATCTAAAAAAATTAAGCATAAAAAAAGGGATTAACCGTAATGGTTAATCCCTTTTTTTATGCTTACAGCCCAAGCCTTAACACTAGCTAGGCAAGTATTCCGACAAGCCTTTTATCTGTTCATATAACTCATCTTCAGAATCTGCCAGCAAGTTAATATGCCCTAGCTTACGCCCGACTCTTTCTGATTTATCATACAAATGTAAATGTGCTTTTGGCATAGACAATACCTTTGCACTTGGCCCTTCTTCACCAATGATATTGATCATCGCCGCAATGGTTTGGCGTGGCTTAGTTGACCCTAACGGCATGCCCGAAATAGCACGAACATGGTTTTCAAACTGACTGGTTTCTGCCCCTTCCATTGTCCAATGGCCTGAATTATGGACTCTTGGTGCAATTTCATTGGCGACTAAACCGCCGTTGGTTTCAAACAATTCTAAGGTTAATACCCCCACATGCCCTAGCTCGTCTAGCAACTTGCCCATATAAGCTTCGGCCATTTCTTGTACCGAATCTATAATCTGCTGAGCAGGTGCAATGGTGTAACGCAAAATACCTTCGTGATGAACATTTTGCACCAATGGGTAAAACACATGTTCATTCTGTTCATTACGTACTGCAATAATAGATAACTCTCGGTCAAATTCTACAAAGCCTTCTAAAACAAGCTCTCGGTTACCAATGGTGTTCCAAGCTTCACCAATTTGTGCCGCTTCTTTTAGTACAAACTGCCCTTTGCCGTCATAACCTTCAGTCGTGGTTTTTAACACCGCTGGCAAACCAATTAAATCCACCGCTTGTTTCAACTCTTCTAAACTGCTCACCACTTCATAAGGGGCACAAGGAATCTCTAACTCATCAAACAAGGCTTTTTCTCGGCCTCTGTGCTGTGAGACATACAATGATTTTTCTGGCGGAAAAACAGGCTTAGTTTTCGCCAGTCCTTTGACCAACTCAACCGAGGTATTTTCACTTTCATAGGTAATTACATCAGCATGTTCTAGCAACCATTTAGTGTCACAGATTTCACCCACGTGCATATCGCCCAACAAAGCAGAAGGCTCGTCTGTACTGCCACCACAAAAGGCAAATTTACACCCAAGTGGGTAGCCAGATAAAGCCATCATTCTGCCTAGCTGGCCTGCACCAATAACACCTATTTTTTTTGCTAACGAGTTCATGCTTGCGTACTCCACGGTTAAAACATGCTGAGATATGTTCTGAGACATTTATTATATTGAAAGCTATTTTACTAGAAAGCCAGACCACCCCTGGCGATTTTTGACTTTGCAGGCAATTAAAGTGTGCTTTCAAAGCTAAACTCCATCGCCATAAACAACAAACCCGCCAAAATAGCGGGTTGTTAAAGATGCTTTAAACTTAGCTTTTAAAGACGAGGGTCAGAATTTTCTAACACCGACTCGGTTTGCTCTTTTCTAAACGCCGCCACCGCCGAACGAATAGCAGGCAATTCATTACCGACAATTTGCGCCGCTAAGATACCGGCATTTTTAGCACCTGCTTCACCAATAGCCAAAGTTGCTACCGGAATACCGCCCGGCATTTGCACGATAGACAATAAAGAATCTTGCCCACTCAATGCTTTAGATTGAACTGGCACGCCCAAGACAGGCACCAATGTTTTAGCGGCAACCATACCCGGTAAATGTGCTGCACCACCCGCACCCGCAATAATGGCTTTTAAACCACGTGCTTCTGCTTGCTCCGCATAACTAAACATTAGGTCAGGCGTTCTGTGGGCAGAAACCACCTTCACTTCGTAAGGAACTTGAAAGGCTTCTAGCATTTCTACGGCCTTCTCCATAGTCGGCCAGTCGGACTTCGAGCCCATAATGACACCCACTAATGGAGAGGTTGATTCTGAAGATTTTGCTTTGTCTGTTGCCATGCATTTACCGGATTTTAAAAAAGCGATAGATTGTACACGCTATTACTATAAATACAACTTTATCGTTTAATTCCATACTTAAACTCACTCTGTATCCGAGGAATCTAAAATAAAAAAGCTATTCCCTTCTGTTTTTTTAGCCATCTTTTTAGCTTTAGTGACCACACTTGCTAACTTTTGAGTATGTTGATAGATACCCGGAGCAATAATCAACACGCCTAATGATAAGGACATAAGCGGGAAAGAGACTTCTACATCCTCTCTATTTTTTGCCACAATACTTTTTCTTTCAAAGTCTTCTGCGGTATAAAATTCTGACAAGTGGCTCTCAAATTCAGACAGCACGGCTTTACATAATTTTTTAACCTTATCGCCTTCGCGAATAATAATAAAATCATCGCCCCCAACATGACCAATAAAATCAAGTTTATCGTCCGTTACCTTTTGTAAAACATTTGAAATACAGGTAATAACGCCATCCCCTTGTTCAAAGCTGTAATAGTCGTTGTAAGGTTTAAAATTATCAACATCGATATAAATAATACTAAACAAACTATTAGAATTTAAACAGGCTTGCAATTTATTTTGAATAGGCACATTACCAGGCAAGCCTGATAAAGGGTTAGCATATTCTGCATTTTTAACTCTTAAATTAGTCATAATTCTTAACAAAGCCATAAAAGAGCCCGTGCCTAAATACTGATCTTTTTCTTGCACGATAAAAGCACTTTTTTCTGTTGAATCCATTTCCGTTACAGCATGACTCACTTCAACTAAAGGCGTATCTTTTTCAAAAATAAGCGGAGCTTTATCCATCACCTTATCGATGGTTTTTCTAAAGTATAAATCTCGTCCGAATTTACTCGCTAGAATATCCATTATTTCTCTACGCCAGACAATGCCAACAGGTTTCTGCTCATTTAATACCACCAGGTGCTCAACAGCTGGGTTTTCTAGCAAATAGTTGGCAACCTCTTCTACATTACAGTCGCAAGGCATGGACAACGTTTTTTCAACAATAGATGACACTACTTCTTGTGGCCCTAAATAGGCTTTATTAGAGGCTTTCCACTCATAATTTAAAGTCAATGCCGTAGAAGGTTCTGGTTTTTTAAACAAGTAACCCTGTACATAATCTACCCCCAACTCTTCTAATACTTTAAGCTGAGGTTCGGTTTCAACGCCTTCTACAATAATTTTAGTGCCTAAACTATTCGCCAGTGTCATCACCGTTTCAATAAAACGATACTTATCTGAATCTTCATCAATATCATCAACAAAGTGTTTATCAATTTTGACAAAATCGGGTTTAACGTCCGTCCATAACTTTAAGCCGTTATAGCCTGACCCTAAATCATCAATGGCAACTTTAAAGCCCATTTTTCGATAGTGATGTATCGCTTTCATAAAGACTTCAGGGTCTTCAATAGGCTGCAGTTCTGTAATTTCAATCACTACATCCTGCGGGTCTAAATCTAAATTCTTTATATAAGATAGTGTTACCCCTTCTTCATGGCTATCGCTCATAATAGTAGACACAGAAACGTTTAGAAATAGCTTAGCTTTATGTTGGTGTTCACCTGCTCGGCTAGCAAAATTTTGCATGGCTAATTGCCTGGTTAGATAATCTAACTCCAACAAACAGCCTTGTTCAATGGCGGCATTAAATAAATTTAGCGGAGAGAAAAAGCTGGTATTAACCGGCCCTCTTGATAAAGCCTCAAATGAAAAAATTTTCTGGGTTTTTAAATCTACAATGGGTTGAAAGAATATTTGAATCGACTGATTATCAATAATATTTAACAGGGATTTACCCACCACGCTCTCTTGCAGAGATAATCTTTTTTGCTCACTCAGTGCGACAGATTGAATCACAATATATCCTTTTTATCCGTTCACTTATTTATCATGCTGACAATATTAGCAAGCCGATGCGACTATTCGGTTTCAATTAAATGACAGTTATAAGACAAGCTTCGTACAGACATAGCTACCTTTAAAAAATAAACCTTGCAACTGAGTCGGTTTTTTACGAAAATAGTCTTTAACAAGTTTAGTTTTTTAGGCTTGTCGCGCCGATTTGAACTCTATTCAGCTTGCGGGCGCTTTAAAAGTACGGCTAAAGCGAGGAATCCTGAAACATCTCAACGCTTCCCGCAATATCCCCGTACCTCATTAACAATAAAAATTTCAATATTTTTGAGGAACATTATCATGACAAACAAACGCATTAAGACGACTGTATTTACATCAGAATCTGTCTCAGAAGGTCACCCAGACAAAATTGCTGACCAAATTTCAGATGCCATGCTCGATGCCATTTTGACACAAGACCCAAAAGCCCGCGTGGCCTGCGAAACCTTCGTTAAAACCGGCATGGTCGTTTTAGGCGGAGAAATCACCACCGAAGCTTGGGTTGACCAGGAAGAGTTGGTTCGTAAAGTAGTTACCGACATTGGTTACAACCACGGCGACCTTGGGTTTGATGGCGCCACCTGTGCGGTATTAAGTTCTATTGGCAAACAATCTCCAGAAATAGCACAGGGTGTGGACGAGTCTAGTGACAGTGAACAAGGCGCTGGAGACCAAGGCCTGATGTTTGGTTATGCGTCTAACGAAACCGATGTTTTGATGCCTGCGCCTATTTTCTACGCCCACCGCTTAATGGAAAAACAAGCCGAGCTTCGTAAAGCGGGCAAGCTAGACTGGTTGCGCCCAGATGCAAAAAGCCAAATCACCTTACGTTATGAAGATGGCAAGCCTGTCGGTGTTGATGCCGTTGTACTGTCTACCCAACATAGCCCAGAGGTTTCAAACAAAGACTTACATGAAGCGGTAATGGAAGAAATTATTAAACCTGTTTTGCCTGAAGGTTGGTTGCATGCAGATACCCAGTATCACATTAACCCAACAGGGCGTTTTGTCATTGGTGGCCCAGTAGGCGATGCCGGTTTAACGGGTCGTAAAATTATTGTTGATACTTATGGCGGCATGGCTCGTCATGGCGGCGGCGCTTTTTCAGGTAAGGATCCTTCAAAAGTAGATCGTTCTGCCGCTTATGCTGGGCGCTATGTGGCTAAAAACATTGTTGCCGCTGGCCTAGCTGACAAGTGCGAAATTCAAATTTCTTACGCCATTGGGGTTGCCGAGCCAACGTCTATCAGCTTAGAAACCTTTGGTACTGAAAAAGTAGCGCTTGAGCTAATTGAAAGATTGGTGCGAGAGCATTTCGATTTAAGACCAAAAGGCTTAATTGAAATGTTAGATTTATATCGTCCTATTTACCAAAAAACTGCTGCTTACGGACACTTTGGCCGTGAACTTCCTGAATTTACTTGGGAAAAAACAGACAAGGCAGCGGTTTTAAAAGCCGATGCCGGTTTATAAGTTTTAAACAAGCAAACCATATTGAATAAACAAACTGAAAGCCAAAAATCGCCAGGGGTGGTATAACTCTAAGACCCACCCTTGGCTTTATGCCCTTTAGGGTAGATTTTTAAGTTTTGAAATGAGAATAGTATGAAAAGCCAAATAAAGTATGAACAAAAATTTAGCCTAGAATTTTTTCCGCCTAGAACCGATAAAGGCATGGAAAAGCTAAAGACCGTTATTCAAGATTTAAGCCCGCTTAACCCTGAATATATGTCCGTTACCTATGGTGCGGGTGGCACAACACAGGCTAAAACATTAGAAACCGTTAGCTACATTCAGCAACATTCTCCCTTTGATGCCGCTCCGCACTTAACCTGCATTGGCGCCACCGAAGAAAGCCTAACCGAGCTACTAGACACCTACGAAGCTTTAGGCGTTAAGCGTATTGTTGCCCTGCGTGGCGACCTGCCTTCTGGCATGATGGACCCTGGCGAATTTAAGTTTGCCAGCGATTTGGTTAAATACATTAAAGACACCCGTGGCGACACCTTCAAAATAGAAGTGGCTGCCTACCCAGAAACCCACCCGCAGGCACGTAACTGCAACGTGGGCATTAAGTGGTTTAAACACAAGGTAGACCAAGGTGCCGATGCCGCCATTACCCAATATTTTTACAACGTAGACAGCTACCTGTACTTTATTGACAACTGCGAACGCAACGGCATAGACCTACCGATTATTCCAGGTGTGATGCCTATTTTAAACTACGACAACCTTATTCGTTTTTCAGAAGCTTGCGGCGCAGAAGTACCGCGTTGGTTAAAGTGTCGTTTAGAAAGTTTTGACGATGACCAAGCAGGCCTATTGGCTTTTGGAGAAGATGTGGTTTCAGAATTGTCCCAAAAGTTACTTGATGCCGGTGCACCTGGCATTCATTTTTACAGCATGAACCAAGCAGAAGCGACGTTAAACATCGCCAAAAACTTAACCTTTAAATAGAGACCAGTGTACGAGATGAATTCACGGCTAAAAATGGCTAAAACGTTCCTACTCTTCGTTGTAAAACTTGCCAATAGCTAGCTATTAGCTGCGTTTCCCGCCTTGATTAGAAAATTTTTAGCTCATTTTTATGCTCGCGCCTCACTCGAACAAAGGTCTCAAACAGGAAAATTTTATGCGGATTTCTCGTTTCTATTTGCCTAGCGACTATCAAGTTGGTCAAACCTTAACCCTAAGCAAAGAACAAGCGCATTACGCCATCACGGTTTTGCGTTTAAAAGACAACCGTGTTATGGAAGTGTTTAATGGCAAGGGTAACCAAGCCTTAGCTACCTTAAAGCATACCAGCCGTCGTACTGCCGATATTCTCATTACCGAGGTTTCTAACCCAGATACAGAATCCCCTTTACACACCATTTTGTTACAAGGTATTTCCAAGGGCGACCGCATGGACTACACCATTCAAAAATGTGTGGAACTGGGTATCAATGAAATTCGCCCACTTATCACCCAACATTGCGATGTTAAATTGAATGAACAAAAGCTAGTGAAGCTACGTGAACATTGGCAAAACATTGCTATTTCAGCTTGTGAACAATCTAACCGAAACGTCGTACCCATCGTCCACCCAGCCCAAACCTATACAGACTGGCTAGGCGAACAGGATACTGCTGTTGCTGGCTTAGTGCTCAACCCTTATGCCAAAGCGGGGCTTAAAGCAGCCCCTAGCCAACTAGCAGAACAAGCTATTCATTTATTAATTGGCCCAGAAGGCGGGCTGAGTGATGACGAAGTCAAA
>WFMZ01000020.1 GCA_015484555.1 Hydrogenovibrio sp.
GCACCCACTGATTCTGACTGCCAGTTCAGCACGCTGATTAAGTAAATCGGTAAGGCGACTACAAACCAAATATCCCTTGCGCCAAACAAAAAGAAGCGCGCGGCCGATAACCAGTTAATGGCTTTAGACTTAGAAAATAGTTCAGAAAATTTAGATTTAGCCAAACTTTTACCATTATCTGCATCGACAAATAGAATGGAAATGACCAATACAATCGCAATCGCGCCCGCCAATATTTGTACCGAATGGGCAAAACCAACACTGGCAAGCAAGGCAGCACCGACAAAGAACCCTACACCTTTTAAAGCATTTTTTGAACCGGTTAGTAAACTCACCCAACGGTACAGCTGCCCACTGGTATCAGAAGCCAGCGATTTAATCGCACTTTTTGCCGACATTTTATTTAAGTCTTTCGCAATACCCGATAAGGCTTGCGCTAACATGACATAAAAAACGGTTAGCAAGCTTTCATCAACCGACAACATTAACAAAGCGACTATCTGCAAAGCTAACCCAGCATTCATGGTCATTTTTAGACCAAACTTTGCGCCTAACCAACCGCCAAACAAGTTAGTGACGATACCAAAGAACTCATACAACAAAAATAACGAGGCAATTTCTAAAGGCGAGTAACCCAACTGAAAAAAGAACAACAACACCAACATACGCAAGGCGCCATCGGTAAGTGTAAACACCCAATAGTTAGCAGTAATTAAGCCGTATTGTTGTAAGGCAGATAACTTCATTTATAAACTCTCTAGTGACTCTGTTGGTTTAATTTAGCCACTTTACAGGCTAATTCCATCATACGAACCACATAACCAATTTCATTGTCATACCAAGCCAGTAATTTTAATTGCGTGCCATTCACGACCATCGTTGAGGGTGCATCAATCACCGCAGAACAGGTTTCCCCTTCATAGTCTACCGATACCAATGGACGAGTTTCAAACCCTAAAATATTTTTTAAATAAGTTTGTGAAGCAGTTTCTAACAAGCCATTCACTTCTTCAACCGTGGTCGGTTGTTTTAATTCCAATACTAAATCGGTTAAAGAGGCGTTCATTAAAGGAACACGCACAGCCACGCCATTCAGCAAACCATTTAAGTCAGGAAAAATGCCGCCAATCGCTTTTGCCGAACCGGTCGTCGTTGGAATTAATGATTCAAATGACGCTCTCGCACGGCGTAAATCTTTATGCCCATGATCGACTACTTTTTGGGTATTGGTACGATCGTGCATAGACGTAATCATGCCATGCTTAATGCCTAGCTTTTCATGAATGACCTTAATCACTGGTGCAATGCAATTGGTGGTACAAGACGCTGCGGTAATCAAAGGATCTTGTCCTGCTTCAAAAATATTATCATTCACGCCCATCACAATATTTTTAATACCCTCTTTCATGGGTGCAGCAACAATCACTTGCTTCACACCCTGGTCAAAATAAGGTTGAACATCAGTTGTATCTCTAAAAACACCGGTTGCTTCAATCACAACATCAACGCCTAAAGCACCCCAATCAAAATCTTCAATTTTTTGACAAGAGGAATAGCCAATGGTTTTCTCTTGAATTTTCATCGCGCCGGCTTCCACCGTTACATCATGCTGCCAACGACCATGAGCAGAATCAAAATGAAGTAAATGTGCCGAGCCAACAACATCCGTTGCGGTTTCATTAATATGAACAAATTCCACACCCGGCCAATCAAAGGATTCTCTTAAGGCTAAACGCCCCATTCGACCAAAACCATTAATCGCGACTTTAATACTCATTATGCTGATTCCTTTAGCTGTAAATTCTTAACATTTATTAACTGTTTTTACGTAAAATAGATTTTTAATAGGGTTAATTATAGTCATTAATTGTGACAAACAGATGAAATATACGGTGTGTGATAGCCAAAATAAGTGAATTCTTATATAATCCCCCTTCTTCAAATCCTACGATATGGAAAATAAGATGCAAAACAGAGACTTTGACGTAATTATTATTGGTGGCGGTATTACCGGCACAGCGCTGACTTATGTGCTGTCTAAATATACTGACGTTGAAAGTATTTGTATTCTTGAAAAATATGGTTCGCTAGCCCCCTTAAACTCTAACGCGACTAGCAACAGCCAAACACTACACTGTGGCGACATTGAAACCAACTATACACTTGCCAAAGCTAGCCAAGTTAAACACACTGCCAACATGCTGGTGAACTACAAAAAGCAAGTTGAGAAAAATGACTTTTTGTACAAATACCCTAAAATGATTTTGGCGGTGGGTGATGATGAATGTGAGCGTCTAGAAAAACGCTATGCCGAGTTCAACGAAGCCTTTCCCTATATGGAATTATGGGATGCTGAAAAAATTGCTGAAATTGAACCTAAAGTCGCTTTAAAAAATGGCAAACCTCGCCCTGAAAAAATTATGGCGAGTGGTTGTACTGATGAATATTGTGCCGTTAATTTCGGCAACCTATCTCGTTCATTTATTGACAGTGCTCGTAAAAATAACAAAAACATTCAGGTATCTCTTAGCTCTGAAGTAACTCATATTGTTAAAATTGAAGAGGGTTATGAGTGCCAAACCGCACAAGGTAGCTTTCGCGCCAAATTTGTTGTTGTTTCAGCGGGGGCACATAGTTTATTGCTTGCTAACCAATTAGGGCATGGCTTAGATCTCTCTATTTTGCCAATGGCGGGAAGCTTCTACTTTATCCCTAGCACGCTTAACGGTAAAGTCTACACCATGCAAAACGACAAACTTCCTTTTGCCGCCTTACATGGTGACCCCGACTTAACCGAAGCCAATAAAACACGCCTGGGGCCAACAGCCCTCATGATGCCAAAACTAGAAAGATACACAGGCGGCACTTACCTTGATTTCTGGAAGAGCTTAAAGTTAGATAAAAAAGTGGTTAAGGTCTTTTGGGATTTAATGAAAGACAGCACCATTCGCAACTATATTTTCCGTAACTTCTTATTTGAAGTACCTTGGCTGAACAAAAAATTATTTGTCAAAGATGCACAAAAAATCATTCCAGATTTAACCGCTAATGACCTTACCTATGCAAAAGGTTATGGTGGTATTCGCCCACAAGTTATTGATAAAACAGAAATGGTCTTAAAGCTAGGCGAAGCCAGCATTGTGCCTAATAAAGACCCTATTATCTTCAATATGACGCCTTCACCAGGGGCAACGACTTGTCTTGGTAATGCCTACCGAGATGCAAAGATAATTTGCGAACGTTTAGATATTCCGTTCAATAGAGAAGACTTTATTAACGAATTACTAGACGGAAAAGACTTAGATATTTAAGCACTTACTTAGTAGAACAAATATTACTGCATGAATTCAGCGCAGACAATTTTAGATAGTTGCTCTGCACTTAATAGGTGATTACCCGCCTGTCGGCTTTTCACAATTTTTTGACTACTGATCTCAACCAAACAAGCCACCAATTCAAAACACGCTAAACCTTCCCAACCTTCATTCTCGACTGCTAACTTATTCGGCTTATTCGACGAACCTTGATCTAACGGAGCCTGCCAAGCAAACAACTTAACTTCTCCTTGCTGAATAGATCTCCAGTCTGTCACCCAAGCATGTTGTTGAGCATCTGAAAGCTGCTGGCAAGCTTCAAGCGTATCAACCACCTGAATACCAGCATTTAAGAAAGAAAGTGGCGTATTTAGCACAAGCGTCTCTTCTTGAAAGCCTGCCCAACGACGATAAAGCTGTTCTACTTCAACCAAGTAACGAGCTTGCCCAATAAGCGCCATCTCATCTTCTGGCAGCGCCAGGTAATCAGCCAAGTCAAATGCATCTGCCAGTAACGACATCATTGCCTGACACTGCATAGGACGACAAGGCAGTTGCGCCAAGCTTTGGTGCAGGCGACACCCAATTAAATTAGGGAAGTGAGCCGCCAAAGTAAGCGCCATCGAGTTAATACGGGGCAAGCTTTGTAAACTGCCCAAACGCTGTTCATCTAAAATACAAATATCGACCATATCCGAAATTTGGTCATTCACCAAACGTAACCTAAGCTTGCTTAAAAAACGAACCGTTTCAGCCTTAGCTGGCCAGCCCACTTGCTCTGCTATCAATGTTCTTTTACCAGACAATAAGGCAACCACTTCAGACTCTTCTAAACTAGAAGACACTAGCCTCCATGCCAATAACGGAGAATGATCTAACAGTTCAAGTATTTGAGGATAACGCCCAGCATAATGCAGTAGTGTTAATTGATGGCTCGGAAATAAAGCACAGCTTTCAACCACCCAAGCAGGGATTTGCTTGCGCCAAAAAGCCAGCTGAGAAAAGTTAGACCAGGTTAAGAGGGTGATATCGTCAGGATAAGCAGGAATTGCCAAAGTGGACATCATCATCTTTTCCCAACTGGGAATAGATAGAATATTGTATTCAGGCGCCCACTTGCGGCAATCTACCCATAGCGTTTGCGCTTCTTCATCCCAGTAGCAGCTTTTAGCCAACTGCTGCTGGACAATTTTAGGCAACGCCAAGCTGTTTTACCAAGCTTTACTAACGCGGAAGAAGAAAGTTTTAATGTATTCTGTTTCAGGAATAGCGGGGTGAACAGGATGATCAGGCGCTTGGTGAGCTTGATCAAATAACTGAACCGTTCTGTCTAAATGACGAGCCGCTAATTGAACTTGGTTTAATAAAGCATCTCTAGACATATGGTGAGAACAAGACGCTGATACTAAGATACCGTCCGTTTCTACCAAACGAATGGCAAGCTCATTAATACGGCGGTAACCTTCTGAACCAGAACGAATATCTTTCTTACGTTTTACAAAAGCCGGCGGATCAATAATCACCACATCATACTTATTCCCTTCTGAAATAAGCACCTTTAAAACATCAAAAGCATTCCCTTCATAGGTAGTTACCTTATCAGCCACACCGTTCAAGGCAGCATTTCTGTCAACACCATCTAAAGCACTGCTTGATGAATCAACACAAACCACTTCACTTGCCCCCGCAACCGCAGCTTCAAGACCCCAACCACCTAGGTAGCTGAATACGTCTAATACACGCTTACCCTTCACCATTTCTTGTAAACGCTTACGGCCTAAACGGTGGTCGTAGAACCAACCTGTTTTTTGCCCACCAGAAACAGGGATATTAAATTTAGTACCATTTTCTTCTATTAGCACTTCTTCAGGTAATTCACCAATAGCCACTTCTTCATACATTGGCAAACCTTCTAGCTTACGACTAGAGGTTTCATTACTGTAAATTAAAGTACGAGGGTGGTATAGATTTTCAATGGTCGTGGTAATGACATCTTTCATCTTTTCCATACCAGCCGTGGTAATTTGTGCAACAAATACATCACCAAAACGGTCTATCACTAAACCTGGTAGTCCGTCTGCATCACCAAAAACAAGGCGATAATAAGGCTCGTCAAAACTTAACTCTCGTAAAGTCTGTGCCGCTTGAATACGCTTTTTAATAAAGCCTTGATTAAATCTCGCCTTGGCACTGCGACTAATAATACGACCACAAATTAAAGTATTAGGGTTGATGTAAGCTACCCCAATCACTTTACCATTTGAAGCCTCTACGGTAACCACTTCACCCGCTTCAAACGACTTTAAAGGCGTTTCTTTAATGTCGACTTCATTACTAAAAATCCACACGTGCCCCTGCTTAATTCTGCGTTCTTCATTTTTCTTTAAACGAATAGATTTGTAGTTCTCTGACATGATATGTCCTTAAAGTAGGTGATTAAATTATTAGGTGTTCTTAAAGCTTTGACAAGGGGCTATCTTAAATCTCAAGAGTATCGCTACTCTTCATCTTCACTCTCATACGACAGAGGGCGTTCAATATAGTCGGCATACTCTGCATCATCCATCAAATCGTCCATTTCATTCATATCATGCGCAGTCAGCTTAAATAGCCAACCACCATCATAAGGCTCCATATTAATTAAACTAGGCTGATCAAACAGTGCTTCATTGGCCTCGATCACTTCGCCACTAATGGGCGCTAATATATCTAAATGAAGTCGCTCAGCCACCAATGCCATGGCGGTATCATCTACGGCCAAGTCGGTGGTTTCTTTAGGCAGGTAAACTTCTAATATTTCACCTGAAGATTCTTGAGCATAGTCAGTAATACCGACAACAGCATCACCTGCTTCATCAAAGTAAACCCAAATATGCGCTTCGGTATATTTTAAATGGCTAGGAAGAATGCTCACAAAAACCTCTTTTCAATTTATTTTATAAATGGGTGCAAATGATACCAAAATTAAAGAACATTATTCGGCGACTTCAACACGATTACGCCCTTTATCTTTCGCTCTATAAAGAGCAGTATCGACTCGTTTATAAACTGTTTGGCTATTATCCCATTGTGTCATTAAGGTAATTCCTGAACTAATCGTAATAGAGCGCTTTAAATAAGGCAATACAGATTCTTCAATGACGACACGAATCCTATCCGCTAACAAAATAGCACCGTCTAAATCTGTTTCAGGTAGCAGGATAATAAACTCTTCTCCCCCTATTCTACATAACCGATCACTATCCCTTAACTGTGCTTGCACCAGTTTAGTCGTATCTATAAGCGTTTTATCCCCGATATCATGCCCAAACTCATCATTTACTTTTTTAAAAAAATCAATATCAAACATAATTAAAGAGATGCTCTGTTGATAACGTTGCACCCTATTTAAGCTAGCATCAAGCTCTTGATTAAAGTAATGGCGGTTGTAACAACCCGTTAGCTCATCCCTATCCACCAGTTCTTCTAACTGCTTAGCATACTTAACCTCAGCCGTTACATCGTTCATAAACAAGACCGTGTACATACCGCCAAAATAACTCTTAATTGAAGTCGCTTTAACTGAAAACAATGCGTCTCCATGCGTTGTATTCAAGGTAAACATTTCAGGTTTAGCTTTTTGAAGTAAAGAATCGACCCAATAAGCAGCATTTTTTTCTTTCATTAAATCAGTAGATTCAGGGGTCAGAAAATCTAATAGACAGTCATACTTTTTGTAAAATTGATCCATATTTTTAATATCATCAAATAGCTTATAAAACGCTTTATTAGCATTAATAATTTTATAGTTATCAATGATACAAATAACTTCTGTTGCCTCATTAAAAAACTGATAAAAGAATTTTTTCTCTAACGCCACTTGATAACGCATATAGATAACAATAAAGGTAAACACCAACAATAGGAAAATAAAAATAACCACCAGAATATAGATATTTTTAAAGGTATGTGCATCTTTTAAAGAAAATGCATCCATTGGTTTTAAGGCAACCCAAACCGCCATTTCATTCCCTCTAAGATCCAATAAAGGCTTAACCAAAACAAATTGACCATCAACTACTTCAAAACCGTCCATGCTAAAAATATGAGACAAGCCTATTTTTTTAATCAACGCTTTCTCTTCTGGTAAGACGTCTGTATTCGCAATAAAAGCATCCTCTAAAAATCGGTCTTGGGGCGCATTGACTAACTGCTTTTTAAACTTGGGCAATGCTAAAATGACAGAAGAGACGCCTACACTTTTATACAAAGCTTTATCTATCGAATTCAGATGCCCAATCACATCGACCAAACCGATCAATTTTCCTTGGTCATCTTTAACTGGCACAATATATTTAAAGCTTAAAGCAAATTTCCCCACACTAAAAACACTTAATGAACGAGGATTTTGTAGAATCGAGGCAACATCTTTTCGCGTTTTAGAAAGGTCATCTCCATGCTTGTTACTCCAGCTACGTGACAAGCTAATGCCATTTTTATCCAAAACTTGTATCCAAATATGCTTATAGACCGTTTTTTTAGCTAATTCACGAGTTAACTGTTTTATTTTATTTTGCCACCGATTATTAATCGCCCCTTTTTCTAGCATACTCTGTAAAGAAATGTCGCGTGAAAATGTAATCGCCAACGCCTCAATCATATTTCTTTTTTGGGCAATTAAGCTATCAAGAGACTCATCAATAAAACGCTGATTTTGTGATAGCTCAGACATCATTATTTTAGAAATCTGATAGTCATACAGACTTTTTGCCGCTACAAAAAATAACAAAAAAACAGCAAAGATAATCCCGACTACTTTATAGCGAACCCTTCCTTTCATTCCACCCAAAATATTCCCCAAAAATATAACACCTAAATGTTAAGCCTACTCCTGCTAACCCATCAATTCAACACTTTTAGTATCTTCCCATCGATTTTTACTTAGTCAGCGTCAATATCCTTGCAAAGAGTGCGGGATTGACGACACAGAGTAATAAGATAATCTCACTACCTTGAAAAGGGAGTCACTCATATACGATACCGAACCAAAACAGTCTGCTATTGAAATAGCATTATTTAGTCAAAAGCCCATCACTCGAGTTGTTCGTGATTTAGGTATAAAAGTCACTACCCTAAAATGAATACACGATGCCTTATAGGATAGGAATCAACGAGAATACAAATTTAATACGGCAGTATTTTACAAAGCATAGGAAGCCTAACAGTGTTGCCGTGAAGCAAATCCGAGAAGTGATGGATAGGTTGAATAATCGACCACGTCAAACCTAATTATTTAAAATGGCGGATGAACTCTTCTTTAGGGCTGCAAGCAGATTTACTTGCAGCATGATTTTAAATCTGATACTCCAAAAACCGCAGATTATGCAAGTAAAACGGCTAAAGTATATGTAAGCTTATTTAATAACATGATCCCCTCTTATGGTATCAATATCTAAGCCAAAAGCTTTGAAATTACTTCTAACACTATCATGTTCAGTTGTTACTTCCGTATTATAAAAGCCCATTTTAGATTTTGGGAATAGATGGTCTTTTAAAATAAAATCAGCTCTTGGTTGTGCATCAAAATATAAAACGACATCTGCTGCCTCTTGATTAGTTAATGTTCCACCTTGTCCTAAAGGCATATTTGATTGTACCCAAACGGCAGCTTTATTTAATTTACTCATACCTGCACCCGTATTATAGGAAAGCCATTCTCCTTTTGAATTTTTACCCCAAAGAGGAGGAAAAGTACCTGCAACCCCAGCGCCATTCATTTGATGACATGATGCACATTTCGCTTGAAATACTTTTTTACCATTCAAGTAATTACTATGTGTTGCTTTTTTCTGAAGTCTCGCAAATTTCTTTTTTCCTTTTACGTATTTATCAAAATTATATGGGCTAATCGTTGCCTTTGGATTCATTTTTATAGGTAACCCTGTTGAAAGCCATGTTACATAAGCAACCATGGCCATACTGGCCTTTTTATCAATTATTGGTCTTATTCCATCCATACTGCGCATAAAACAATTATCAATCCGATCTTGTAATGATTGAATAGTACCTTGTCTTTTTGACCATGCAGGAAAGACTGTTGCCGTACCTATAAGCGTACTCATACCTTTACCAGCCCCTGGTTTTCCATTCTGATTTGGTAGGTGACAATTTACACAGGTGAGTTTATTACCAACTAGATGTTTTGTTAAGGGATGCGTATCTGTATTGTTTAAAATGGCTTCACCTAATTTTACCATTTCACCTAATTTTCCTGCCGGATAGGTTGTTGGGGCATTTGGTACACTATCTGTCGAAGATGCGTATGTCAAAGATGCGTATAATGCAACACTTAAAGTTAGTATCGTTACTGATAATCTAGTAAATATGCTCATGTATAATCCTTGAATTTAAAAAAATAATAAGTCTAAATAAGTATGATTCTTTATCATACAGTAACACAGTAACACTCAACCTATAGACTTAAAACATGTTGCCATTCCAAAGATATAGCTAGACCGTAAGGGAATAGAATCCCAAAAAGGTTGTTATATTTTTATTAAGAGGAGGGTGTCAAAAACTTTAAAGGTTTCAATCCCCACCCGACACCCCACCGGAGGGTGTGGATAGCGTGATTCTTTATAAAACCTTGTGAGACAAGAAAAAACAAAAAAGCCCCAATTAAGGGGCTTTTTAGGAGGTCATGATACTTGTTGAAACATCATGAAACTATGATATGGTGGCTACACCGGGATTCGAACCTGGGACCCCATCATTATGAGTGATGTGCTCTAACCAACTGAGCTATGTAGCCGAAGAAGTTGCGTATTATAAAGAGTTTGCTTTCGTTGTCAATTACCTTAACAAGTTATTTACCAAAAAACATACCTTTAACTATTCCTAACGCTTGAAAGCCAAAAATCGCCAGGGGTGGGTACCTGGCAAAGCTTCTTTTTAAACGTTAAATCTGAAGTGCATGACATCGCCATCTTGCACAACATACTCTTTGCCTTCTAAGCGTTGCTTACCCGCTGCCTTCGCACCAGCGTCACCTTTAAACTCTACAAAGTCTTCGTAAGCAGTGACTTCTGCACGAATAAAACCTTTTTCAAAGTCGGTATGAATAACACCCGCAGCTTGTGGTGCGGTTGCACCGACTTTAACCGTCCAAGAACGTACTTCTTTAACGCCTGCTGTAAAATAGGTTTGTAAGCTTAACAAGTTGTAAGCGGCACGAATAACACGGTTTAGACCCGGTTCGCTTTGACCCATTTCGGCTAAGAAGTCGTCTTTATCTTCGTCATCTAGCTCTGCAATTTGCTCTTCAATTTCTGCACAAATTGCCACAACAACTGCATTTTGCTCTGCCGCAAGCGCTTGCACTGATGTTAATAGTGCATTATCTTCAAAACCATCTTCACTGACGTTAGCAATGTACATCATTGGCTTAATCGTTAATAAGTGTAAATCTCTTAATATTAACAACTCATCTTCTGTTAAATCAATTAAGCGAACCAAGACACCCTTTTCAACTTCTGCCAACACTTTATTGTACACAGCTTGTTTAACAAGCGCTTCTTTGTCACCACTTCGTGCAGTTCTCACCACTTTTTGCAACGCTTTTTCTAGTGAATCAGCATCGGCAAAAGACAGTTCCATATTGATAATTTCAATATCAGAAAGTGGATCAATTTTACCCGCTACGTGTACGATATCGTCATTTTCAAAACAACGAACAACCTGAACAATGGCATCGGTTTCACGAATATTGGCCAAGAACTTATTCCCTAGCCCTTCTCCTTTTGAAGCCCCTTCAACCAAACCAGCAATATCCATAAAATCAACCGTGGCAGACAAGGTTCTTTCAGGGTCTACAATCTCGGCTAGATATTTTTCACGCTCATCAGGAACCGCAACCACCCCAACATTCGGTTCAATAGTACAAAACGGATAGTTTGCTGATTCAATACCCGCATTGGTTAAGGCATTGAAAAGGGTGGATTTCCCTACGTTTGGTAAACCGACAATTCCACATTTAATGGCCATGTTTTAGCTCCTGATAATAAATTAAGCTGGCAAACCAGCTAAGTTTTGTATATTTTGTAAATTGTTAAGTTGCGGTATGCAACTCTTGCATGGCAGTCGCCACATCACCGCTAATAACTTGTGGCAATACTTTACTGGCTTGGTAAATAGCTTCTTCAATTTGATTGAAGTGCGGTTTAGAAGGTGACTTAAGAACATAATCAACCACCATGTTTCGATCCCCTGGATGACCAATACCTAAACGCAAGCGCTGAAAGTCTTTACTAGATAAAGCGGCAATGGTATCTCGCAAGCCATTATGACCACCATGACCTCCGCCCTTTTTTAAACGGGCGACGCCTGGCTCTAAATCTAGTTCATCATGAACGACCAGTATTTCATCCACGGCTATTTTATAAAAATTAGCCAATGCTTGGATAGACTGTCCGCTTCGGTTCATAAAGGTTGCTGGCTTTAATAACCAATAGTCTAACCCCGCAGATTGAACACGAGCGACCTCTCCTAAAAATTTGGTTTCTGGGCGAAATTGACAGCCTGTTTGGCGAGCAACTTCCTCCACAAACCAAAAACCCGCATTATGTCGGGTCTGTTCGTATTGCTTGCCAGGGTTTCCCAGTCCAACAATGAGCTTAACAGATGACATAATGCGGGTTCTTTAGTGTAAAACGCTAGTAACTAATTACAGAGCAGTTTTAACTTGGCTGATGGCAACAACAGACTGATCGTAATCAGAACTACCGTGGCTTAATGCAGTCAAAGAAACACCTTTTGGTAGATCTAAACCAGAAAGACGTAAGCTTTCGCCATCCTTCATTTCTGATAAATCAACTACTAGCTTAGTAGGTAAGTCTCTAGCCTTACAACGCACTTCAACAGATTGCTGCATGAATGAGAACATACCACCGGCTTTAGAACCAGGTGACTCTTCTTGACCTGTAAACTCAACCGGAATACGCTTAGTAATTAGCGTAGTCTTTCCAACACGTTGGAAATCGATGTGAGAAACAAGGCCTGTTGCTGGATGACGCTGAAGATCTTTAATAACACATTCTTCTTTTGTTCCAGCGCCTTCAACAGTAAGTACTGAGTTAAAAAGATCTGCATCTTCTAACGCGTGTTGTACTTTGTTTGAAGCTAGTGCAATTGACTTAGCTTCTTTACCTGCACCATAAATGATTGCAGGGATTTTACCCGTATGACGAAGGCGGCGGCTCGCACCTTTCCCATCTTCAGTACGAAGTTCTGCAGTCCAAACTTGACTCATAATAATTCTCCGAATTTGCTTGTGTGCTTACTTTAAAAGCGACCTCAAACAAGTTTTAAATACTCTATGCTCGCGACCAAGCATAGAAATGAAGTGCGGTATTATACAGATTTTGTTGAAAAAATAAACACTTAGAAACAAAAAAGCACTGTAAAAACAGTGCTTTTTGAGTTTAAAACCTAAATAAACGAAACTAGATGAAATCTAAACTTAGGCGATAGGCATAATTTCCGAAACAGACTCTTCCTGGTTAACGCGTCGAATCGTTTCACCCAGCACAGGTGCAATAGAAACTTGACGAATTTTAGAAGACTTCTGAGCTGGTTCTGATAAAGGAATGGTATCGGTCACCACCAATTCAATTAGAGCTGAATTATTAATATTATCAATTGCAGGCCCTGAAAGAACCGGGTGAACCACATAAGCGGTCACGCTTTTAGCACCAAACTTAATCAAGGCTTCTGCCGCCTTGCAAAGCGTGCCGGCAGTATCAACCATATCATCAACCAAGATACAGTCACGACCTTCTACGTCACCAATAATATTCATGACTTCTGATACATTGGCTTTCGGACGACGCTTATCAATAATGGCCATCTCACAACCTAGAGACTTCGCAACTGCTCTGGCACGGACCACACCACCCATATCAGGTGACACAACCATCATGTCATCACCACCGATATGCGGAGAGTTTTTCATGTCTTTTACTAAAGTAGGAGAAGCATAAATATTATCAACAGGAATGTCAAAGAAACCCTGGATTTGGTCTGCGTGCACATCAACCGTAATCACACGATTAGCACCAGCAACGGTCATCATATCCGCCGCTAGTCTGGCTGTAATAGGAACACGTGCTGAATTAGGACGACGATCTTGACGAGCAAACCCATAATAAGGAACCACCGCGGTAATACGCTTTGCTGATGCACGTTTAAGTGCATCAATAATCACCAATAGTTCCATTAAGTTGGCAGCTGGTTCTGGTGTACAAGTTGGCTGAAGGACGTAAACATCCGTACCACGCACAGATTCATTAATCTGAACTTGAATTTCGCCATCGCTGAAACGACCGACAGTAGCTTTACCTAAAGGAATATTAATGGAAGAAGAAATACTTTCCGCTAATGGAATATTTGCATTACCTGCAAAGAGTCGAACATTCTTATAAGCCATTTCAGGCGTCTCCTGCGGCGATTGCCATGGAAAAAAATATTTGAAGAATTTGGGATGGAAAATGGCAGGGCTAGCAGGATTCGAACCTGCGCATGACGGCATCAAAAGCCGTTGCCTTACCGCTTGGCGATAGCCCTAAACATAGTGTCTTAAAGACAGGTGCGTATTATCCACTTAAAACTATTCAAATCAAGTTTTTTTTAAAAATAACTGATGAAAAGGTAATTAAATTTTAGCGATTAAAATTTCTAAACCAGAAACCCCTTAAAATATAACAGGTTTCCTCATCGCAACCCCTCTTAATCTCTTTTTTAAAAAAAACAGCACCCAACCTTAAACTATTTCCTTAAAACCCAGGTTTGTTTATTTTTTAAGCTGCTTCAACAACCTCTCTAAGCGTTTATCATTCTGAAAAGTATTTTGGTACTTTTTAATTAAAGCTCTCGCTTCCTTTATTTTGTGTAACTGCACCTTCGTATCGACAAGGTGCAAGAACACCTCTAAATCAGTTTGAAGCGCAAATGCTCGTTCTAACAAGCCTTCTGCCTTAACATAATCACCCTGCTGATAGGCCAACCAGCCTAAACTATCTAAAATATAAAATGAATTAGGATTTAGCTTGTCAGCTCTATGCAACAAGACCGCCGCTTGATCTAAATGCTGAGCATTTTCAACATAGTAATAACCCAACGCATTTAAAGCCTCTACATCATCTTTATTTATTTTTAACACTTTTAATAAGTTATTCTCATATTTGTTAAATTGCTTTAATTTATAAAATATACCTGCCTGGGACACTAATACACTCACGTTATTGGGTGACAGCTTCAAAGCGCCATCATAAGATTCTATGGCCTTAGTAAACTGTTTTGACTTTTTATAAAAAATTGCTTCTGCACGATATAGCTTAACTTTCCCTGTATTTGTTTTGGGAGACAATGCCTGCAGTGCTTGCAAACTTTTAGCTAACCCTAACTTTGGAAACTTAATTTCAATAATATGTAATTGAGCATCTAAATAATAGTCATCACTGCTAATGCGTGAAAACAACCGAACCGCCTTTTTATAATGACCTTGCTCTTGTGCAGACACAGCCAAATAATAGGTAGCTGTCTCTTTATAAATAGGCTGTTTCTGTAAGGAGATGAAAACCTTATCAGCAGATAGGAATGCTTTTCGCTCTAACATTAATAACCCAAGAGATAACTTTGCCGTCAAAGCCTTGCTATTGCCGTCAACAATACTTTGGTAACGTTTTTCAGCCAAAGCATACTGCTCTGATTTAACTTCCAAACGAGCTATTTGCTCTTGCAGCTCCCAGTCTTTAGGGTGTGCTTCACTGTAATCTTCTAAGCTATCAATCCCTTCCTGATACCGAGCCGTTTTTAGGTAAGCAGCCGCCAAGAGTAAGTACGCCTCCCTCTCTACTCTTCGTGAAAAAGGCGTCATATCAACATCTAAACGATCTTGATAACGACGAATACTTTCTGTTAACGGAGGAATCGCTAAAGCATACTGCCGGTAAGCTTCTGCCCCTGTACCTAAACTAAAATAGGACTCTGGCGCATCAGGGTAAGCCTCCTGTACCTTTTTCAAAAAAGATAAACCTGGTTTAACAGGGGCTGTTTGTGGAACACGCACCCCCACATCTATCAATGAAACAGAAAGCTTTTCATCGGTTAAGCTTAAGTAAGTTTGCCATTTTTTAAAGCCCGCCTCTACAGCTCCCATACGCACATCTATCAAGTAAGCTGCTTTCCAAGGCAAGGCTTTCTTAGGGGAAACTTCTAGCCATAAATTGGTTGCGGCCTCAATAGAAGCAATACTACCGGTCAACATAGACACTTGAAAAGTACGTTCCGCCAAAATAGGGTCACGGGTTTCTAAAGCTAATGGATAGATAACTTGAAAGGCGTCTTTACCTCGCTGACTTTTTACCAACATTTCTGTCAACATTATTTTATACATAGCTTCACCAGACATATTTGCCGGCACGACCACTTGTGGAGATTTAGCCTTCGCCTCTTCCGCCGCTTTTTGAGAAGAGATTAAAGCTGCTGGCTCTTTGTTATCTGACGAAGATAACTGAGCACAACCACTTACAAAAAGCAGGCATAAGCCCACAATTGTTAGTTTTTTACCTAAAATAAATGTTTTACGCACAGAATTTTGCCCATTAACTTGCAATTAAAGACATAATTTAGCAAAATTACGCCTCTTTAAAGCAACTTTTTACTATTTTTTTAAGAATACCTACTCTATGAAGCTATTTGTACTGGGCGTGAATCATGAAACTGCCCCCATTGATGTCCGCGAGAAAATCTCTTTTTCGTCGGAACAAACACAATTAGCGTTAACTGAGCTTAAAAATAACAAGCTGGGCAATGAACATATTATTTTGTCGACTTGTAACCGTACAGAGATCTATTGCAACTTAAAAGAAACCTCCTGCGAAGAAATTAGAAGCTGGTTGCATCAGTTCTTTAACTTGCCTGAAAGTAGCATTGACACTTTTTTATATGCTCACTCTGACCTAGAAGCTATCAAGCATATTATGCGGGTTGCTAGTGGGTTGAACTCACTCGTACTAGGCGAACCACAAATTTTTGGGCAAATAAAAGAAGCCTACTCCACGGCACATCAAGCCGATGCTGTTCACCAAAAACTAGATGGTCTTTTCCAACATATTTTTAAAACCGTGAAACAAATTCGTACCGACACCGCTATTGGTTCGAGTTCAGTTTCAGTCGCTTTTTCAGCCGTTACCTTATCTGAACAATTTTTTGGAGACCTTTCTAACCAAACAGCACTATTATTAGGTGCAGGGGAAACCATCGAACTGGTCGCTAGGCATTTAACCGAGCGAGGCATTGGCCAACTAATTATTGCCAATCGAACCCTAGAAAAAGCACATACCTTAACGGCGGAGCTAGGCGGTTATGCCATAAATTTATCTGAAATGCCCAATCACTTGCATGAAGCGGATATTATTATTTCATCGACCAGTGCTCCCACTACTTTGCTAAATAAAGTACAGGTTAGCCAGGCTTTAAAACGCCGTAAAAACAAGCCTATGTTTATGGTCGATATTGCCGTGCCAAGAGACATTGAACCCAATATTTCAACCCTAAGAAACGTGTACCTTTATACGGTAGATGACCTAACTGAAATTATTAACGAAAACAAAAAATCTCGCCAAGAAGCCGCCTTAGCAGCCGAAGAAATTGTAGATAGTCAGGCTGCTAATTTTATGACCAAGTATCAAGCTGGCATACAAGCCAGCCCACTTATTCAACAGTACCGCCAACAGGCTTATCAAATTAAAGACCAAACCTTAACCGATGCCTTAGAGCAACTTGCCAAAGGCAATAAACCTGAAGATGTGCTAACCAAGCTCGCAAACCAGCTAACCAACAAACTACTACACACAGCCTCCGCCAATATTCAACATGCAGGGCTTGAAGGCAAACCCCATATTATTGAAGCGGCTGAAACCATTCTACTGAAAAAATCAGTCGATTAACCTCTTACCAAAGCGAACTAAAAGTAAACATTATGAAAGATTCTATCCGCTCGAAATTGGAACTTTTAGTCGAAAGATTAGATGAGTTAAACCACTTGGTCTCTGATCCAGAAATTATTAGCAACCAAAATAAATACCGTGACCTCACCAAAGAACACGCCCAACTAACGCCTATCGTTGAAAACTTCACCGAGTTTTGCAATGTAGAGGGTGACTTAGCAGAAGCCAAAGACATGATTGCGTCTGGCGACCCAGAACTAAAAGAAATGGGACAAGAAGAACTGCCTACGCTTAACAAGCAACTAGAAGTGTTAGAAACCGACTTGCAGAAAATGCTACTGCCAAAAGACCCTAATGATGATGCCAACATCTTCTTAGAAATTCGTGCAGGAACCGGTGGTGATGAAGCGGCTATTTTTGCCGGCGACCTATTCCGCATGTACAGCCGTTTTGCTGAAAAAATGAAATGGCAAGTTGAAGTAGTTAACTCACAAGAAGGTGAGCATGGCGGTTACAGAGAACTCATTGCCCGCATTATTGGTGATGGCGCCTATTCGCGTTTAAAGTTTGAATCGGGTGCTCACCGTGTTCAACGCGTGCCAGCCACCGAAACACAAGGCCGAGTGCATACGTCTGCAGCTACCGTCGTTATTATGGCGGAAGTACCCGATGTAGAACAGGTAAACCTAAACCCTGCCGACCTTCGCGTTGATACCTTCCGCGCTTCGGGTGCCGGTGGACAGCACGTCAACAAAACTGATTCGGCTATTCGTATCACCCACATTCCAACCGGCACCGTTGTTGAGTGTCAGGATGAACGTTCACAGCACAAAAACCGAGCCAGAGCCATGTCATTATTGGCTTCTCGCATCATGGACGAAAAGCAACGTGTACATGATGCTGAAATTGCAGATGAACGTAAAAGTTTGGTGGGGTCAGGAGATCGTTCTGAAAAAATTAGAACCTACAACTACCCACAAGGGCGTGTTTCAGATCACCGAATCGGTCTAACGCTTTACCGTTTAGATGACATTATGCAAGGCAGTTTAGAACTGGTCGTTGACCCACTAATTAACGAACACCAAGCTGCTTTATTAGCCCAACTTAACGGCTAATATTGCCCATGCAAATATCTGAAGCTATTCAGCAAGCCCGCGATGCTTTAAGTCAAGCGGGACTTAAAGATTCGCCAAAGCTAGATGCAGAACTGTTACTGGCACACGCCCTTCAAACCAATAGAACCTTTCTATTTACCTGGCCGGAAAGAGTCATTCCTGATGCAACTTACCAAGCCTTTCAAGACTCCCTAAACCGACGTCAACAAGGCGAACCTATCGCTTATATTTTAGGCTATCAAGAATTTTGGGGGCTTGAATTTCACGTAAACGAACACACCTTAATTCCCCGTCCAGATACCGAGATACTGGTAGAAGAAGCTTTATCGAAAGCCAAAAATCACCAGGGGTGGTGTCAAGATAGCAGACCACCCCTGGCGTTTATGCCCTTTAGGGTAGTTTTTAAGGTTCTCGATTTAGGTACTGGCTCTGGCGCGATTATTTGCGCTTTTAAGCATGACTTTCCTGACTGCGAAGCCACCGCCGTTGACTTTAGCGCCCCCGCGCTAGCAATGGCTCAAAAAAATGCAGAACATTTAGGGTTAGACATTGAATTTTTAGAAAGCAACTGGTTTAGTGGCGTTAAAGATAGACGTTTTAGCCTTATTATCAGCAACCCACCTTACATTGAAGAAGACGATAGCCATTTAAGTGAAGGCGATGTACGCTTCGAACCCTCAAGTGCCTTAACCTCTGGCACCAGTGGTTTAGAAGATATTAGTCTTATCATCAAACAGGCCAAAAACCATTTAGAAACAAATGGTTGGCTGTTAATAGAACATGGTTATAATCAAGCAGAAGCCGTGCAAGCCATCTTTAAAGCAGAAGGCTACCAAGCCATTGAAACCAAAGTAGATTATGGCAATAACCCCAGAATTACCTTTGGTCAGTTTGTAAATTAACACAGAGCCCATCATGACACTTAATAATCAAAACAAGTCTGAGCTAGATGACAAGGAACTAAACCGTTACAGTCGCCACATTCTATTGCCTGAAATAGATTATGAGGGACAACTGAAGCTAACCCAATCTCATGCAGTGATATTTGGGCTAGGCGGATTGGGTTCGCCCGCTTCACTTTACTTAGCTTCAGGTGGCGTGGGCAAACTAACCTTGGTAGATTTTGATGAAGTAGACGATTCCAACCTACAGCGCCAAATAGTGCATAAAGAAAAGAATATTGGCCAGTCTAAGGTCGCTTCCGCCAAGGCGAATTTAACCGAGTTAAATCAGCTGATTGACATTAACACTATCGACACCAAACTAACCGAAGCCCAAGCAAGCAAGCTGATTCAAACGGCTGATGTAGTCTTAGATTGTACCGACAATTTTGAAAGCCGATTTTTACTGAATACACTTTGTCACCAACATAAGGTGCCGTTAGTATCGGGTGCCGCCATTCGCTGGGAAGGGCAACTGACCACCTATGACTTTAGAGATGACAAAGCGCCCTGCTATCAATGCCTATACAAAGAAGCAGGTGAGCAAGAACTCACCTGTAGTCAAAATGGCGTGGTGTCCCCTGTTGTAGGCATGGTAGGCTCAATGCAAGCTATTGAAGCGATTAAAGCTTTAGTGGGGATTAAAACCCTGTCGGGTAAATTATTGATAATGGATGCGTACAGCATGCAGTTTCAAAAACTGAACTTAAAACCAGATCCAAACTGTCCTACTTGTCACGCTAAATAGCCAAACTGAATATTACAATTCGTGGCTATCAGCCTGCTTTACGATAGGCGTCTCATGCGTAATCACTCGTTTAAACAAAATGGACACAATCACACCAAATACCCCTAAACTCCACACAATCATCGCGCCGGATGGTAAGTCAAACAAAGCGGACAGTATCAGCCCTATTGCATAGGACAGTGCGCCAAAAATAAAGGCGTAGATAAGTTGCTTCTTACCGCTTAATTTTCGCATCACCAAAGCGGGAATAATTAAGCTGGTAAACACAAGATACACGCCGACCAACTGAACAGAAACCGTAATCGCCACTGCAAACATTAAATAAAAAGCACTGGGAAATCGGTCACCAATATGCAAAGCATACCAACTTAATAATAAAACGATATAAATAATAGCGACCAAAATTAATTGATCATAAGAAACCCATAATATTTGCCCGATCAATAAATCTTGTAAATGCTCACCACCATGAGGATTATTAGCGAGCAATAGAATAGAGAGTGTGGCGGAAAGGACAAATAAGACACCAATGAGTGCTTCCTGAATATCGCCAAAATGTTTCTCTGCCCAACGCAGTAACCAGGCACCGAGTATGGCCATTGACACCGCCGCTACTTGTACCTTCCAAACAGAATCATCCCATCCAAATTGACTCGCCGCAATCACCCCAATACCTGCCAGTTGCGCGACCGCCAAATCAATAAAGATAATCCCACGTTTTAAGACTAACCGCCCTAATGGGATATGTGTGGAAAGCACTAATAAACCTGCCACAAAAGCAGGCCCTAGTATCGATAAATCGAGCGATTGCCAATTCATGCTAATGCAAGCCCTTAATGAGTCAAGGCCTTTGTAAGCACGCTAAAGGTTTCATCATAAAGACTAAATAAGTCTTGTGCCTTATCATCGCCCCCTACCGTAAAAGGAAGTGTAACGGCCTTAATACCACTGCGCCCTGATAACCATTCAGAGGCCCGCTTGTCTTGATAACCCGCATGAATAATAATATCTGCGGGATTACCCTTAAGTTGCTTTAATAAATTTGATAAATGGCCTGATGATGGCGGAATACCGGGTTTTTCTTCAATAGTAGCCACTTGTTCAAAGTGAGCAAAATCCATTAAGTAATCCCAACTATCATGTTGCACAACAAAAGTTGCCCCTTTAAAAGGTTTGAGTTGTTTTTTCCATTTTCTCATCGACTGTTTCCAACGTTTAAGAAAATTATCTGTATTTTGTTGATAGTAACCCGCATTCTCAGGGTCAATTTTTTTCATACGCTTTACCAGCGCCTTTGCAACCAACGCAATATTTTTAGGACTGGTCTGAATATGTGGATTACCCGCCGCATGCACATCTCCCTGACTTCTATCAATTTCCTTGGGAATACCCAATAGTTTGACATAATCTGCCGCAAAAAAATAACCCGGTTGATTGACCGCTAACTTAGGGTTGCTCGCTCTGCGTAATAAAACAGGTAACCACCCCACTTCCAAACCTGCGCCCGAGCAAACCAATAAATCTGCTTTTCGCATTTTACTAATTAAACCTGGGCGTGCTTGAATATGATGAGGATCTTGCAGCCCATTGGTGGCAGAAAAACTGTCTACCTTATTCCCACCGAGTTCTTTCACTAACGCATTCCATTCTGGCTCACAGGTAAAAACATTGATATTGGCTAGCGCAACATTCGATTGAATACCGATAATGACCACCGTCAGCATCATAATTTTTTTAAACATAATTTTTCCTAAAGACTGTCGTTAAATTTTAATGCTATTAATAACTATGGGCGCCATGCGCACCAAAGGCGACAATATATTGCAGGGTATAAACATTATAAGGTTTCCCATTAAGGTTATTAGCATCCGCTTGCAAACGCACACGACTAAACTCACTATTAGACCAATCCATCATAATAGACTGTTGAGTAGGCGAATGATTTAAACCATCTAACAAACTGCCATCAAACTGACTAGGTAGCTGACCTGATGTTAAACGTGAAGTTCGAACCCCTAAACGCCATTGTTGTGTAAATTGATAAACTGCTTGTAAATACCAACCATCTTGATTTCTATCGAGCTTTGCATTGGTTAAGTTTGTATCTGAAAAGGTACCCGCTTCATTCCTAAATAGGTATTCACCTTGTAATTTCAGCTCTTGCTCTGAACGATTACCTTGTGGCGCCCATTTATAAACAAAATCTGCAATAGTTAACTGGCTAATGCCCGTAAAATGGTCTGTTGAATTGGCTGTTGAAGACTGTCTATCTCTTACATCAGCATGCATATAAGACAAACCTGCTCGCCAACTATGAGACAGGCCTATATCACCTCCAACATGCGTAAAGGCTGTCCAGACACCCGCGCCTGAATTAGCCGCACCCGCGGCAGGAAAGCTATCGCCACGATAGATTTCTGTCCCCGACTCCCAATAAAGCTTAGTCGGCGCTAACCAGGTTGCCTGAATACCATCATCTCCATATTGTCCGCCCAAAAAAGCTTCATAAGGCAGAGGTCTATTAGCAAAGTCATCTGTATGAGTATGTTTGTTCGTTAAATAACCAATATCAGAAAAGAAACGCCCTGCTTTAAGGCCTAACCCATGCCCCAAGCTAAGCGTTTGAATAAATGCTTCTTCGACTGCCGCGCCCCCCCCTCCAAAAGAAATGGTGCTACTACCAAAAAACTTGTCATCAATATTAGCAGACATATTAAGCTCTGACTCACCTAATTGAAATCCTTGTGAACCAGGCCCCGATTCTGGCCCCATAAAAAAGCCGGGAAAAACATATTTAGAACCATTTTTATAGTTAACAAAACGTCCATTTAACACCACGCCGATAGCAGGGTTAAAGGTGCTGGCTGATTTTTGATTTGACTGCTGCGAAACATCAATCGCAAGCTGATCAAGGTTGTCTTCCGCCTCATCGTTAGCCTGCTCAACGTCATTTAAACGTGATTCTAGCTCTTTTGTTCTTTTTTGATAATCTTTTTTTAGCTGATCTAAATCTGCTTTTAATTGTTTCGTAGAGGGAGTCGAAGAAGGGGTTTTGGCAAAGGCAGGCGAAAAGCTTAAACTAACCCAAAGAAGGTTGATTAACAAAAAGTATCTCATCATAAAATCTCTATAAAGGTATCATTGTAAAAAAGTAAAGGTTCACTCTAAAACTATTAATTCTAGTAGAAGTAGAAGTAGAAGTAGATATGATAGTTTATTTTTCTTTCATATTTATGACAAAGCTATCATCTCCTACTATTCCAGAATAGTACAACGAAAAATAGAGAGTTCAAGACTTTAAGGGTTTGGTTTATTCTTAATCAAAATAACCACGCGACGGTTTAGAGAACGACCATAGGCCGTCTTATTCGAAGCCAGATTATCATTATCAGCCATTCCTTCAATTTTTAACCATTTCTGATTGACCCCCATATAGATAAAGGTTCTGGCAACCGTTGCCGAACGCGCGGCAGACAACTCCCAGTTGGAGGGAAACTGAAAGTTCGAAATAGGAATATTATCAGTAAAACCTGTAATCGTAATATATTGATCTCTCCCAACTAAACTTTCCCCTAGCTGCTCTAATTCTTCTCGCGTGCTATCGGTAATATTAGCTCGGCCACTTTCAAAAAAGCTATCTGAACGAAGCGTGATTTTAATCCCTTCAGGGGTATCTTCAATATCAATATCTTTCGGATTTACTTTCTTCAAGGCTTCTTGAACATCCTTTACCGTCATTTCTGGCTTAGATTCTTCTTTTTTTGCCTTGCTAACCGGAGGGGTTTCAGACTTAATGAGTTCTGCAGCACCACCATTTTCACCTAACACCGACTCAACAAAGGCTTGACGTTTTTCAGGGTCAATAATTGAAGCTAGCCACATGACTAGAAAAAAAACCATCAGTACCGTCATCAAGTCCGCTAGCGCTATTTCCCAAGCCCCGCTTTCTTCAGACTCTTCACATCGTTTTTTTCTAGACATTTTTAACACCTAAACTCTCTATTTATCTTGGAATTTCAAATTCTACGGGGACTCGCTGGCGCGCAATTTCATTTGCCATTGAGGGAGAAACGCCATTTGCAAAAGCATTTAAAAAAGAAGCCCCTACTTCTAGCATCGATCTATCTTGTCTAATCATCACTTCTATCGCATGAGAAAAAGGAGCCACTACTGCAAAAGCCACAAAAATACCTGTTAAGGTACCCACTAATGCTGCGCCAACTGAACTACCAATTTTTGCCACATCCATGTCCCCGCCTAGTAGATTCATGGTTAAGATAATACCCATTACCGCAGCCACAATACCAAAGCCTGGCAAAAGGTTCCCTATTTTCCCCGTCGCCCTTGGTACCTCCATCATCGAATGAATAATATCTTCAATTTGTGCCTCTAAGTAATATTCATACTTTAAACTTTTAGGCGGGTTTAGCAGTAAATAAGAAAAGTTATCAGCAATAAACTTGCGCAACTCCCTATGCTTCATGACGGCAGGGTATTTTGCAAAAATAGAACTCTCTTCCGGTGCAAGTACATGCTTTTCTAAAGCCAGAATACCTTTTGACCTCGCCAGCTTGGCTATTTCATCTAACAAAGCAAACATTTCTGTATAAATCTTTTTATTAACACGCCCACCCTTAAAGAATCGCCCTAGGTACACCATGGTTTTTTTCCAGACATAAACAGGTGTAGAGGCCATAAAAACCCCTAAGGCAATGCCTAAAATAACAATTAATTCCGCAGGATGCCATAGTGAAAGCAGCTCTCCACCTTCCATCATGAAGCCACCAAAGAAGCTGCCTAATATAATAAATATAGCAAAAGGTTTTGAAATCATAATTAAGTTCTTTTTATAAAAAATTTATCTAGCAGTAATTAAGCAATAAAAAGACCAAGTTTAAATAAGCGTTTTAATAGCCACCTCTTTTAATCTTAAACATAATGTAAAGACCACCTTCTAGCTAGATCAGACCCTTTTCGATCAAATAAATCATCACAGCAGCATAAGATCGCCCTTCCGTAAAGCAAGGTTCTTTAAGCAGGTTTTTCCAATCTGAAATAGGCCAGTGAATGACCTCTAGTGGCTCTGGTTCGTCACCTTCGGCACTTTGGACAAGTAAATCTTCCGCCAAAACAATATGTGTTTTGTGGGTCATATAGCCTGATGCTAATGACACTGTGTCCAATAATCTGACCTGTTTAGGTAAAAAACCAATTTCTTCCATACTCTCACGCTTAGCGGCTTCAGCCCAACCTTCTCCAGGGTCAACCTTACCTTTTGGAAAGGTCAGTTCGTAATGTTCAAGCCCCGCTGCATACTCTTTGATTAAGACAAAGTGACCCTCTAAAACGGCTACTATTAAAACCGCGCCATTCGGTGAGCTGACCATCCGTTCGTATTCTGCTTTCACTCCATTATTAAATTGAAGCGATAAAGCTTCTACGGTAAAAATACGTGATTGAAGTGCCACTTTTTTGGCTAGAATACGGGGAAGAGTAGGATTTGATTTTTTCATCCTTAAATTTTACAAAAAAATGGATTTCTAATGGAAATAAAAAGCTTAAATCTACCCTGGCATGAAATTGACACCGTCTTATTAGATATGGACGGCACGCTACTAGACCTTCATTTTGACTGGCATTTTTGGATGACTTATTTACCAGGCATTTATGCCAAAGAAAATAACTTAACCCTAGCAGAAGCCAACGAATTTTTGCATACCAAAATCCATTCTCAAACAGGCACATTAAATTGGTACTGCTTAGACTATTGGACGGAACAGTTGGCTTTGCCCGTAGCAGCATTAAAACAAGACTTGAAACATCTAATTAAACCACACCCAGGTGTTATGGAATTTTTACAGTGGCTAAAGGCTGAAAAAAAGCACGTCATCATGGTCACCAATGCACACAGAGATAGTTTATCGATTAAGCTAGAAATGACTGAAATTGGAGATTACTTTGATGAAATCATCAGCGCACATGACTATCAAAAGCCTAAAGAAAATATTCAGATATGGAAAGATATTCAAACAGACATTCCTTACAACCCAGCTAAAACATTGTTGCTAGACGACAACCTGACCGCCCTAACCACGGCACAAGAATTTGGCATTAAACATTGTATTGCCGCCACCTTTGTCAGCGATAAAATGGATAAAATTGACCCTAAGCAGTTTCCTTACATTGAAAACTTAACCGAGCTGTTACCCGCAAAATAACACCTTAGGACGTCCTTATTTTGCTCTTAGAGCATCCACTTCTAAAGCCGTTAAGGCGCGGTGTTCACCTAAAGGTAAGTCACCCAACGCCAAGCTACCTATCTGTTCACGATGCAAAGCGACCACACGGTTACCCACTGAGGCGAACATTCTTTTCACTTGATGATAACGCCCTTCATAAATGGTTAGCCGACACGTTGTTGGACTTAGCACTTCAAGCTGCGCAGGCTGCGTGGTAAAGTCTTCCGTTTTAAAATAAATACCCTTTTGAAACAACTGACCTGTTTCGGGCGATAAAGCATAGGCCGTTTCCACCCAATAGGTTTTTGGTACCTTTGCTCCTGGCAAGGTTATTTGGTTAGACCAAGCGCCATCGTTGCTAATAATCATTAAACCGGTGGTAGATCTATCCAAACGCCCTGCTATATGACAACCGGTTAAATCTAAAGGCGCTAGGTATTCAAACAAGGTCGTATGTTCATCGTCTTGTGTGGCACTTAAAATACCTGCAGGCTTATTCACCATTAAGTAAATAGCCGTTAAACCTGCCTGAACCAGCTTATCTTCCACTTCGACCTTATCAAATTTTGATACTTCAGTCAGCCGGTCTTGCACCACCTTTCCATTTACTTTAACTCGCTTTTGGCTTAGGTTATTCAATGCTTGAACACGAGAAGCGTGGGGCTGTTTTCTTAAAATTTTTTCCAAGTTCATACCAGGGAATCTACTTTGCTACTTTGTTATAATAGTTTTTTTAAAACTTTGAATAGAGCTGACAATGAAACCTAAAACTCGTGCCTTTGACCCATTACATGGTGTCACCCTTGAACAAATTGTACAGTTTTTAGAAGAGCACTTTGGTTGGGGTGGATTAGGCGACCGTATTAACATCAATTGTTTTAATGATAATCCGTCCGTTAAATCTAGCTTAAAGTTTTTGCGCAAAACCCCTTGGGCAAGAACCAAAGTTGAATCACTTTATTCTGAAATTAAACGTCGCGAAAGAGTAAAAGAAGACAAAGCCATTGCCCGTCAACTGCGTGAACAAGAAACAGATACCTCAAGCGAAGGCTAAGGCTTTAAACAAAACCTAGAGCAACCTAATACGATTTAAGACAACCTGAAGCTAAAACCAGCCTCGAAAGCCAAAAATCGCCAGGGGTGGTCTAACTTTTCAGACCACCCCTGGCGATTTTTGTGCTTTAGGGTAAATTTTTAACTTCCTAACTTAGTCACCCTAACTATCTAGGGTAATTGCCGTTACATTTTTAAGTGTTCTAGGCAGAACTATTCCTTTTTTAGCACGGCTGGCAAAAGCTTCTTCAATGGCGGTTGGACCAAATGCCTTTTTATAACTATCTGCATGCAAGATGACTTTTTGACCAGGCGTAAAGGCAAAGACGGCGGTAACCGAAGTGGTTTTGTCCATCGAAATTAACTTACTGCCCTTTCCTTTTGCCAGAACTGGTAACTCTGAAGCTGGGAAGACCAACATTTTAGGTTCATCTGTCACCACCATCAGGTAATCGCCTTCTTTAACCAAAGCAGGCGTCAATATCTTCGCATTAGCAGGTACGCTAATCACAGCCTTACCTGCCTTACCTTTGGAATACAGGTTTTCATAGGCGGTCATAAAGCCATAACCCGCTGAAGAAGTCATCACATATTTATCCGTATTTGAACTTAACAATACCGCATCAATGCTCGCCCCAGCAGGTAGGTTTAAGCGCCCACTTAACGGCTCGCCATGACTACGTGCCGAAGGTAAACTGTGTGCATCTAATGAATAGGCGCGACCTGTTGATGCTAAGAATACTGCCATTTGGCGACTTTGCCCTGACGCTTGCGCTTTAAAGCCATCTCCCGACTTGTAGCCTAAAGCCTGCCCATCAACATCATTTCCTTTAGCGGCACGCACCCAACCAGTTTGAGAGAGTACGACGGTAATAGATTCCGCAGGTAGTAAATCTTTTTCGGACATGGCGCGAGCCGCTGGCAAGCTAACAATAGGAGAACGACGTTCATCACCAAACTCTTCTGCATCGGCCAACAACTCTTTCTTCACTAAGGTTTTCATTCTGGCTTCGCTAGACAGTATTTTGGTTAATTTATCACGTTCGGCGGCCAATTCATCTTGCTCGCCTTTAATCTTCATTTCTTCTAACTTAGCAAGGTGACGTAATTTAAGCTCTAAAACAGATTCCGCTTGAGTGTCCGATAAACCAAATCGTGACATTAATACCGGCTTAGGCTTGTCTTCTTCACGAATAATGGCAATGACTTCATCTATATTTAAAAAGGCAATGAGCAAAGCATCTAAAATATGTAAACGCGCCATCACCTTATCTAAACGGAACTGTAAACGACGGCGAACGGTTTCAATTCGGTAACCTAACCACTCAACTAAAATACCTTTTAAGTTTTTGACTTGTGGGCGACCATTCAAACCAATCACATTCAAGTTAACACGGTAACTTCTTTCTAAGTCGGTGGTGGCAAATAAATGCAACATCGCCGCATCCGCATCCACTCTTTTAGAGCGCAATTCGACCACTAAACGTACAGGATTTTCATGATCGGATTCATCGCGTAAATCGACCACCATCGGTAGCTTCTTCGCACGCATTTGGCTGGCAATTTGTTCCAATACCTTTGAACCTGATACTTGGAATGGCAAAGCATCAATCACTACATTAACACCGTCTTCTAAGGTGTAGCGAGAACGCTGACGTAAAGAACCATTACCCGTTTCATACAAACGATGTAGGTCTGGCTTAGGCGTAATAATATTGGCATGGTTTGGGTAATCTGGCCCTGGGATAATGTCAAACAAAGCTTCATTAGAAAGATTTTTATCTTCCAACAACGCCACACAACCATTAATAACTTCAACTAAGTTGTGAGGCGGAATATCGGTTGCCATTCCTACTGCAATACCAGAAGTACCATTTAATAGAATATGTGGCACTCTGGCTGGTAAGGTAATCGGTTCTTTTAAAGAGCCATCAAAGTTAGGCGCCCAATCAACCGTACCTTGTGCCGTTTCTTCTAATAATAACTGGCTAAATTTTGAAAGCTTCGCTTCGGTGTAACGCATGGCGGCAAACGATTTAGGATCATCAACTGATCCCCAGTTACCCTGCCCATCAACCAATGGGAAACGGAATGAGAAGCTTTGTGCCATTAACACCATGGCTTCATAACAGGCTGAGTCACCATGAGGGTGGAATTTACCCAATACATCACCCACGGTTCTGGCTGATTTTTTATGTTTAGCTGATGCTTTAAGCCCGAGCTCTGACATGGCATAAATAATACGACGTTGCACTGGTTTTAAACCATCACCAATATGTGGCAAGGCCCTGTCTAAAATGACATACATGGCATAATCTAGATAGGCCTTTTCGGTAAATTCTGCTACCGTTTGGTTTTCAATGCCTTCATAGTTTATGGTTTGCTGACTCATTTTTAGTCCTCTTTACTCATTGTACCTATCGCACAAGAGACAAAAGATTTAGCCTTTGAACCCAACGCTTCTAGTCCATGCTGTGAACCTACTGGCGGATAGCCCATCGAAGCTAAAGTTGCTTGAATTTCAACGCTATGTTCACCATCCATGTCACCCGATATAGAGCCATTTTCCACATCGACTTCTACCGATGTAACAAAGGCCAGTTTTAAAAGTTTGCCAGAGATCTGACTAGCACAACCACCGCACTTAATATTGTCGACTTGAATAGAAAATTTCATAACTGACCTTTTGTTTACAATAAACCTGAAAATGAACATCATTGTTTAGTTTGATATTAAGACAATAATTTAACACATTGCGTCATAAAAATAACGAGCAGATTTATTTTTTTACAATCCATTTTCAAAACTACGTACAATAGAGTGCAATTAAAAGGTAAAACTGATATGACCTCTTCTAAAATAAATTCTCGACCCTGTACAGATGAAGACATGCGCCATAGTAGAAGGGTGACCACAGAAAGACCCGTACAGATTTTTGTCGAAGAAGGCATTATTAATGGCAAGATGATTGACATCTCTAACTTAGGAACCGGTATTTTAATTAAAGCCTTACCGCTGACAGAAACCTTCGTCGGCATTGAATTTAGCTTACCGACTTCTCCAGAAGCACCTATTAAACTAAGTGGACATGTTGTCCATAACTGCCGCGTTAGAAAAGAAACTTTAATTGGTATTCGCTTTGAGAAAGTGCCCGCTCGTTACCAAGCAAAACTGCGTGAATTTATTAATTCTAAATATTAAATATGCTTTTTAAATCCGCCTCTACTTACACTGACCGATCTATTTTAATCAAAGGCCAAACCGTTTCTGCAAAAGGGAATATGATTGAAATATCGACTGGTGGCGTGGTGGTTATTAGCCCCCTAAAAGCTTCTGCGGGTACACGAGTAGAACTCGTCTTTGAAATCCCTGCCTTAGAATACTTTCGTACCATTAGCTGCCATGCTATCGTCACACAATTAGAGGACATTACCATCGGTTTTAGGCTTGTCATAAAATTTGAAGCCCTCCCTTCAAAAGAGTATGCATTTATTACTGACTTTTTAGACTACAAAGACAGGCTAGCTCGTCTTGGTAAGAAACTAAAAACCCCCCGCTCATTTTAAAAAAAACTTAACTTCTTATTAATGTAAAAAAGGAAAAATTATGAAAGGCAATAAAATGGTTAGACTACTTTCACTCATGATTATCGGTTCAATTGCAGCCGCTTACTTCACAGGACAAGTTGACTTAACGCAACCTACCTGGATTTGGTTAACGTTGTTTGCAGGGGTCAATGCACTCCAGTCAACCTTTACAGGCTTCTGTCCGGTAGAAAAGTTTTTAAACAAGTAAGCATTTCTTTACTCGTTAAATGGCAGATAAACAAAAGCCAAAGCAGATGTTAACACCCTGCCTTGGCTTTTGTATTTTTACCCTAAAGATACGACTTAATTAAGCATTATACCTCTGCTAAATCACCCTTCTCTTCTAACCAACGTTTACGATCTGGCGATCGTTTTTTGGCCAGCAACATATCCATAATAGGGATAGAGTTGTCAGCATCTAAACTTAAACGAATCAATCGTCTTGAAGATGGCAACATAGTGGTTTCTCTTAATTGAGAAGGGTTCATTTCACCCAACCCTTTGAAGCGGGTGGTCTGCACTTTACCGGGTAATTTATCGGCGATAATACGGTTTTCAATACTATCTCTTTCCGCTTCATCTAGTGCATAAAATACGCGTTTACCGACATCCACTCGGTACAAGGGCGGCATCGCAATATAGACATGGCCTTCTTCTACCAACAAAGGAAAGTGCTTCACGAACAAGGCACAGATTAAGGTCGCAATGTGCGCCCCATCGGAATCCGCATCCGCTAGGATACAAATCTTGCCGTAGCGTAAGCTTGAAATATCATCCGAATCTGGGTCAACACCAATGGCAACACTAATATCGTGTATTTCTTGTGAAGCCAATACTTGAGAAGAATCGACTTCCCAAGAGTTTAATATTTTGCCTCGTAACGGCATAATGGCCTGAAAATTTTTGTCTCTTGCTTGTTTAGCCGACCCACCCGCAGAATCTCCTTCCACCAAAAACAGTTCCGTTAAGCTGATGTCTGACTCGGTACAATCTGCTAATTTACCAGGCAAGGCTGGCCCAGATGTGATTTTTTTACGGGTGACTTTTTTAGCTTTTCTATTTCGATTCTGTGCATTATTAATGCAAATTTCTGCAATTTTTTCTGCAATCTCGGTATGTTGGTTTAGCCATAAACTAAAGCTGTCTTTCACCACGCCTGAAATAAAAGGCACACATTCACGAGAAGACAAACGCTCTTTGGTTTGCCCTGCAAATTGAGGGTCACGTAACTTGGCAGACAACACAAAAGAAACATTTTGCCAAACATCTTCGGGGGTTACTTTGATGCCCCGAGGCAATAGATTGCGGAATTCACAAAACTCTTTAATAGCATCGGTTGCCCCAGCACGTAAACCATTAACGTGGGTGCCGCCCTGCGGAGTTGGAATCAAGTTAACATAACTTTCTAACACTGGCTCTGATGGCGCTTCCAGCAACCAAGCCATCGCCCAAGAAACGCCTTCGTTTTTATTCATTACATCGCCAACATAACTTTCTAGCGGGACTTTGTCATAACCATCTAAGGCTTGATTTAGGTAATCTCGTAAACCATCTTCATAACACCATTCAGAGGTTTCATTTTTAACTTCATCAATGAACGTGACGCTTAAGCCAGGGCTTAAAACGGCTTTGGCTCTTAGTAGGTGTTTTAAACGGGTAAGTGCATATTTAGCACTGTCAAAAAACTTAGAGTCTGGCCAAAATTTTAACCAGGTACCGGTGTTCTTTTTACCCACCTTACCAATGACTTCTAACGGCTCAACCATCTCGCCATTTTCAAAAGCTATTTTGTGTTTTGTACCATTGCGTTTTATTTCAACTTCAACACGAGTAGACAGGGCATTCACAACCGAAATACCCACCCCATGTAAACCACCCGAAAAAGAGTAGGCATCGCTAGAGAACTTTCCACCAGCATGCAGGCGGGTCATAATCACTTCCACACCAGATACGCCTTCTTCTGGATGAATATCAACAGGCATACCTCGGCCATCGTCTTCTATCGACATGGCGCCATCGGCATAATGAGTAACTACAATAGCAGAGGCATGACCAGCAAGGGCTTCATCGACCGAATTATCAATAACTTCTTGGGCTAAATGGTTCGGGCGCGTGGTATCGGTATACATACCTGGGCGGGTTCGAACAGGATCTAGGCCTGTTAAAACTTCTATGTCGGAAGCGCCATATTGTTCAGCCATGCAAAAATTCCTTAAAGTTTAAAACAATTAATTATGAAGGTACCCACCCCTGGCGATTTTTGGGTTTTAAACCAATAACCGCTTTCTAAATGGGTTACCGAAGATAAACCTAGGACAAACCATTGAGTTATTGAAAGGGCTAGGCTATATTACTAAAAAACCCTGTGCTATTCCAATTCAATGAGATAAACAACGAAAATGCCTAATCGAGACTATCACCAAGAACGCCGAGACTACCAAGCTCCCTCTTTAAGAAGGGTAGATTTAGCCAGCTCTCCCTTTCAACAATTTTCAAACTGGATAGATTCCGCACACCAATGCAAAGCGTTGAAAGACCCTACTGCCATGGCACTCGCCACCGTAAACCGTAGCGGACAACCCCACTGTAGAATTGTGTTATTAAAAGCCTTTAGTGAACAAGGTTTATTATTTTACACTCACTATGATAGTCAAAAAGGCCTTGATTTATTACAACAACCCAAGGCTAGCGTTAACTTTTTTTGGCCTGAACTTGATCAGCAAATACGAATCAATGGACGTATTGAAAGATTAACTCACGAAGAGTCTAAAACATACTTTCAAAGTCGGCCTATAGACAGCCAACTATCAGCCAGTATCTCACACCAAAGCCAGCCAGTGGAAAGCCGTGCCGCCTTAGAAGCACAAATGGCAAAGGCAGCTGAAAAAATGACTGGAAAAACCATTGAACTTCCTGAAAACTGGGGGGGATATCGCTTAATTCCTCAAGAGTTTGAATTTTGGCAAGGGCGTCCAAACCGTTTGCATGATCGATTTCGTTATCGCCTTCAGCCATCACAAGATTGGCTTATTGAACGTTTAGCACCTTAAAAAATGCCATTTTCTTTAAAATCGCTCGTCACACAGTCTAGTTGGCAAACACTATTACAGGCTGAATGGGACAAACCTTGCATTCAAAAATTAGAAAATTTTTTAACCGAGGAATTAGCGCATAAAACTATTTTACCGCCTCAAAACCAGTGGTTTAACAGCTTAAATAGTACGCCTGTCGAACAAGTTAAAGTCGTTATACTTGGACAAGACCCCTATCCAACTCCTGGGCACGCACATGGGTTAAGCTTTTCAATGCTAAGCGAGCAACAATCGCCCACCTTACCCAAGTCATTACAAAATATTTATAAAGAATTGTATGACGATTTAGCAATTGATAATTTCCATTCTAGCAACTTACAACCCTGGGCAGATCAAGGAGTGTTGTTGTTAAACGCAGTCCTTACTTTAGAATCTGGCTTGGCAAATAGTCACCAAAATAAAGGCTGGGAAAGCTTAACAGATAGAATTATTAAAGGTATTTCAGACAGCCAACCCCATTGTGTTTTTATTCTTTGGGGGAAACAAGCACAGGAAAAACAGGTCTTAATTAATGCCAACAAGCATTCTATTATCATCACACCCCATCCCTCTCCTCTTTCTGCTTACCGTGGTTTTTGGGGGTCTAAACCCTTTTCTAAAACCAACCTTTATTTAAGCCAGCACCAACAAACACCTATCAACTGGCAACTGCCTATTAATGCGATGGGACAAACATCCTTTTTTTTAAAAAACACAAAATACTAATGTGAGGTTTCAAAGTGAGCCACAATTAACAGTTGAATACGCCTATTTTTATTTTTACCTTCAGGCGTTGCATTACTGGCCACAGGGCGATACTGCCCATAACCTGCCTGACTAAAACGGTCGGGAGGTAGCCCTGAAAATCGATACAGGGCTAACATAACATTTTGTGCTCTCATACTGCTTAAGAACCAGTTATTTCTTAACCTAGAATCCGGGTTAATCACATCGTTATCCGTATAACCTGCTACCGAAATCTCTCGATATAAAATAAGGTTTCGTTTACGTGCTTCCGCTTCAATACGACTCGGCATGCCACCATTTTTTGATGCAAGCAACGGTAATTTTTTTAATTTATCAGCCAACACTTTAAGGTCTGACAATAATGCGTCAGAAGGTTCAAACCCTCCTTTTATAAAAGCTGAGTCTGTTTTTACCTCTATTTGAACACCCTGAATTTCACGAGAGACCTGAATAACACTGGACTCTTTTAATTCTTTACTAAGTACTTGATAAACTTTATCTAATTCTACTTCTGCCCACTTTTGTACTCGATTAATCTCACCTTTATTTAGAACAATCATCAAAATAAAGAACGTGACGAGTAGCGTAATTAAATCTCCGAAAGATAATAACCAAATACTTTTTACTTTTTCGCTTTTATAACCCATTGGATAGACCTTTTTCCAAGGGAACTATTTGTGGCACCAAATAAATTTCTACCCGACGATTAATGGCTTGTGTCGTGTCTGCAACCAAAGGTTTAAAACTACCATAGCCGGCAATAGAAAAATTTTCAGCAGGTAGCTTAGAGTAAAGCTGAATAAGACGCATCAAAGAATAAGCTCTAAAAGTACTTAATTCTTCATTAGACTGATATAAAGCCGTTTTTGCTAAGGCCAGCGAGTCACTGTGCCCTTCGACTCTAATGGTCACTAATAAAGTCTCTCCTGGTTTCAATATTTTAGTCACCAAGTGAGAGTGTTTTTTCGCATAATTCGCTAAGTCTAGCGATACAATCAAACTGATTATTCGGTTTATATAAGGTAAAAAATAAGGGTTTAATTTTGCCCTGCCGGGGCGAAATAAGTCTGTTTTTTGAAATAATTTAGGAGAAAATGTTAAACGAACCCCTTTAGCAACCGTATTTTCTACTTGTAGCCAATCCAATCCTTCTTTCTTTTTATAAAGAGAGACTTCGGTATAAAGTGTTTTAACTAACTTTTGATAATTACGAACCTCAGGATGGCCTTCAATATCAATGACAGAAATCAGCATCATGAACATCGCAAGAATAGAGGTGAACAAAGCTATAAACACAATTTGCGTACTACGCTCTCTATTCAGGTTTAGCTGTTGCTTTAAATGTTCAATCTCTTTAATAGGGTTGGCTATTTTTTTCAAAAAAAACTCCCTGAATTAAAAAGCAGATTGTTCTAAGGTAAGTTTGGTTTGATAGTTTTTGTGTGCCAGCATGGCATCTCTTAAGATCAAGGTCGACATATTTTTCTTTAACCCAAGCACACCCTGAATAATAATTTCATTTTTGGCTACTTCAGCATCAGACAATACCTTTAGCTTGCCTGATACAGGAATAAAAATGAAGTTAGCAATAAAGACACCATAAAAAGTGGTGACCAATGCCAAGCCCATGCCTTCTAACAAGCTGTCTAGCATGTTCTTACCTTCACCCACCACCGCATCGGCATTTTCAGCACCGACTTGTGCGGTCATCATAATAATTAATCCCATCACGGTTCCCATCATGCCAAAAGCGGGGGCATAGGTTGCCATATTATTAAATATATCTTGGGTTCTAAGGTGACGAAAACGCATGGCGTTCAGGTGGTTATATAGACTTTCAGTTAACTGATCTATATTGTTGTAAATCATCATTTCAGACAAGGCGAATTGCAAAAAAGGGTCTGTTTGTGAGGAAATATGTTTTTCAAGCTCTAATAGGCTCGTTGATTTTGCCAAATGGCTTAGTTCAAGAATAGAGTTCACAACATCATCTTCTTTAGCTGGCTCTTTGGTAAAGATAATCTTAAACCCAACAAAGAAAAGCTTTAGCTGAGATAAAGGGTAGTTAATCATTGCGGCGGCAAAAGTACCGCCCACAACAACTAAGAAGGCTTGAAGATTGAAAAAGGCACTTAGCAGCTTACCTGTTTCAAAATCAACCATACTCAACATAATTATCAATATCCCTAGTAACAAGCCTAGGCCAGAAGCAAATCTACTCATACAATACGGGATTACCCACTATCCTTTTCGATATCCTTTTCAGAAAGGTGTGACTGAAACCATTCCTTAGTTAATTTATTAATATCTTTCGTATTTAAATCTTCTAAAACCAAGGGCGCACTAATATACACATTCACCACCCCTGGTTTAATTATCCATTGCTTTGCGGGCCAGCAAAGGCCTGCATCGTGTGCAACAAGGTAAGTTTTTACCTTTGCTTTCTGGGCCAATAAAGCGCCCCCAGCATTGATCTTACCTAGTTGCCCCACCGGCATTCTTGTGCCTTCTGGAAAGATAACCACCCAGCTACCGTTATGCAGTCGCTCGGTGCCTTCATCTAGCACTTGTTTCATTGCCTGACGACCTGCACCTCTGTCAATGGCAATCGGTGCAGTCATACGAAGCCCCCAGCCAAAGAAAGGAATATTTAACAGTTCTTTCTTTAGTACAAAGGCTTGGCGTGGGAAAATCCTTTGAAAAGCAAAGGTTTCCCAGGCTGATTCATGTCTAGCAAGAATAAGACCAGATTTCGTTAAATCTAAATGCTCTTTACCGTGCACTTGATAACGCACACCACAAATAACGTTAAGGGAAAATAAAACAAACCTAACCATCTGATTAAAGTAAGCATAACGAACCGGTGTAGGGGTAAAAACAAGTAAGCTTCCCAGGGTTGAAAATACGATAATGGCTGAAAATTCCACCACCATAAATATAAGGCTTCTAATCACCCAAACTATTTTCATAACAAGCTCTCCACAGCCGCTAACAGATTTTGATAAACGGGCACACCCTTTAAACAAGCATCTTGTGTTGCCAAGGTTTTCTCCCCTTTCCCTGTTTTCACCAATAAAGGTTTCATGCCTTTTAACTGTGCCACTTTCATATCAGCCAAACTATCGCCAATCATAATTTCACCCGTTAAATCAATGTTATAACGGTTTTCAATGGCTCTTAACATACCCGATAAAGGCTTTCTGCAAACCGAACCGTCATCAGATAAATAAGGCGAATAGCTAATCCAATCTACTTTTTCGCCCTGCTCGGCCAATAATCCTTGCAGCTTTAAGTGCATATTACTTAAAGTTTGTCTTGAGTAAAATCCACGTCGAATACCCGATTGATTAGTGGCGATAGCAACGGTATAACCCGCTTGTTTTAATTTAACAATCGCTTCAATACTGCCAGTTTCAGGCATCCATTCCTCTACCGACTTAATATAAGCATCGGAATCTTGGTTAATAACACCATCTCTATCTAACACAATAATTTTCATTACTTCTCTTTCCTAAACAAAAAAACCAGCATTACGCTGGTTCTTAATAAAAAACGGCTTCACTATAAACGTGAAATATCAGCTATTTGGATAAACAGTTGGTAGATACGATTTAGCAGAGCCAAACGGTTTTGTTTCACCGCTTCGTCTTCTGCCATGACCATGACATCAGCAAAGAACTGGTCGACAGGCTCTTTAACCGTGGCCAGTAAACGCATCGCACCAGCATAGTCTCTTGCTGCTGTTAAGGCAGAGACTTTACTTTCCAATGCTTCCACCGTTGTGAACAAACTGGTTTCTGCTTCTGAATCAAATAGGGCTGCATTAACCCCTTCAAAGTGAGTCACTTTTGCTTTTTTCAAAATATTTGAAATACGCTTATTGGCAGCACTTAAACTTTCTGCTTCTGGCATTTGTGCAAACTGCTGAATCGCTTTAATGCGCTTATCAAAGTCTAAAGGCTGACTAGGCGCACAAGCATTAACGGCTTCGAACTGCTCTGGTGTCATACCTTGACCAGCATAGTAAGCTTTTAAACGACTCATAATGAAGTTGAAAATTGAATCCACTAATTCATCTGTTGTCTCAACTGACTCATGTAATGCTAAAGCCGTTTGAATAAGTGCTTTTAAATCGACATCAATTTTCTTTTCGATAATGATACGCATCAAACCTAGCGCTGAACGGCGTAAAGCAAAGGGATCCTTATCACCAGTTGGAATTTGACCTACTCCGAAAATCCCCGTAATAGTATCTAGCTTATCAGCAATAGCGATGCTTTGTGAAACCGGTTGGTCAGGTAAGCTATCGCCAGCAAAACGTGGCAAATACTGGTCGTTAATGGCACAAGCTACGGCTTCAGTTTCGCCCTGCTCTCTTGCATAATAAGACCCCATTAAACCTTGTAAATTAGGGAATTCACCGACCATTTCAGACATTAAATCACATTTTGATAAGATGGCGGCACGCTCTAAATCTGCTTTACTTGCCCCTAAAGGTTCGCCAATAACAACCGCTAAAGTAGCCAAACGTTTCGACTTATCTAATACGGTTCCTAGCTTTTGCTGAAACACCACATTGCCTAGGCGAGGCAAAAAACTGTCTAAACCTTGTTTTAAATCTTGTTCCCAAAAGAACTTTGCATCTGCCAGTCTTGGACGGATAACTCGCTCATTACCGTACTTCACAGAAGCAGGACAAGAACTGGCAATATTGGCAATGGTAATAAACTTAGCCATCAGCTTGTTGTCCGCATCAACCATATGGAAATATTTCTGATGACCTTTCATGGCAGACACTAAAGCTTCTGGTGGCACACTTAAGAAGTCTTCATCAAAATCGCCCACAATTGCATTTGGCCATTCGTTTAACGAGCTAACTTCTTCTAGCAAGTCTGCATCAATTACCGCTGTTCCACCGGCTTCTTTTGCCACCAGTTCAACTTGTTGTTTAATTAATGCTTTGCGCTTGTCCATATCAACCAGCACAAACCCTTCAGTTTCTAGTTGGGCAACATAGCCAGCTGAAGACTGAATAACCAAATCGTTTGGTGCATGAAAACGATGACCACGAGAAGTATTACCCGCTTGCTGACCTAAAATGGTGGCGGGTACAATTTTGGTATCCAACAACATCATTACCCAGTGAACCGGGCGAACAAACTCTACACTAGAATTTCCCCAGCGCATACGTTTTGGAATAGGCAGCTTGGCTAAAGACTGGCTAACAATTGCTTCTAATAATTCTGATGTTTGCTGACCTTTTTGCGCTAGGTAGTAAACCATCCAAATCCCTTTAGGGGTTTCAATTTCAGATAAATCTGCAACCTCTGCACCACAACCACGTGCAAAACCTTGCAATGCTTTGGTGGCATTACCGTCCGCATCAAAAGCTGCTTTTTTCGCAGGCCCTTTACGCTCAACCGTTTTATCGGCTTGTGCTAGTTGTAACGCATCTATTCTAACGGCCAGCCTTCTTGGGGAAGCCAATACATCTACTTCGCCAAAGCTTAGTTCAGCTTCTTTTAAACCGGCCTGAATGCCCGTTGAAAAAGCATTTGCTAATTTTCTTAAAGCCGTTGGCGGCAGTTCTTCTGTGCCAATTTCAACGATGAAATCTGCTGTATTTATTTTTGTATTTGACATGTTATTTAGCCCCCTTTTTAACCAAAGGGAAGCCAAGTGCCTCACGCCCTTCATAATAAGATTCTGCAATTTGCTTCGACATGGTTCTAACACGCCCAATATAGCGAGCACGCTCCGTCACACTAATCGCATGACGCGCATCTAGCATATTGAATGCATGCGAAGCCTTTAACACTTGCTCGTAAGCAGGCAAAGGAAGTTTTTCAGCGACTAGCTTAGAAAAGACTTGTTCACACTCATCAAAGGTTCTAAACAAAATGTCGGTATCGGCATGTTCAAAGTTATAGGTCGACATCTCCACTTCATTTTGGTGAAACACATCGCCATAAGTTACTTTGCCTTCTGGTCCGTTTACCCAAGTCAGGTCATATACTGAATCCACCCCTTGAAGGTACATGGCAATACGCTCTAAACCATAGGTTATTTCGCCCGTTACCGGCTTACATTCTAGGCCGCCAACTTGCTGAAAATAGGTAAATTGTGTTACTTCCATGCCGTTCATCCATACTTCCCAGCCAAGACCCCAAGCCCCTAATGTTGGCGATTCCCAGTTATCTTCTACAAAGCGAATATCATGTTCAAGTGGATCAACACCCATGACCTTTAGTGAGTTTAAATACAACTCTTGAATGTTATCTGGCGAAGGCTTTAACATTACCTGAAACTGGTAATACTGCTGTAAACGGTTAGGGTTTTCACCATAACGGCCATCTGTTGGACGGCGACAAGGTTGAACATAAGCCGCACGCCATGGCTCTGGCCCGATAGATCTTAAAAACGTAGATGGGTGAAACGTACCCGCGCCCATTTCGTTATCATAAGGCTGCATAATCACACAGCCTTGTTCTGCCCAATAGGTCTGTAAGGTTTGAATTAAACCCTGAAAAGTCGTAATATCGGTTGATGCTTGTACTGACACTGGTTCGTTCCCGTTTATTGCTTTTAATTTAGCCCGTAATTATATCAAGTTTATTCATGAGTTTAAGGTTGTTTCAACACTGCCTTTAGCCGAATGAACCAGCAAGAAATCGAAAATTCAATTTTTAATACTAACAAGCCCCATTAACCGTTTTAAATAAGGAATTCATATGCCACAAATAACCGAAATAGATGCATTAGGTTTACGATGCCCAATGCCTGTCATTAAGCTACAAAAAGCCGTACGTAAAAGCTTGCCAGGTGCTCAACTGTCTATTTTTTGTACAGATTCTGGTGCCAGCAAGGACATTAAAAGTTGGTGCAAGGTCAATCGACATATTTTTTTAAACAGTGAAGAAACCGGCCAACAATATAAAAATGAAACGGACATTATTCGCATCACGATTCAAATAAAAACCGATTAAGTGCTTAAAAGCCTTTTCTAACGCCTTAGCTACCTTGCCTTAATAAACGCTTCGCTTTATAATCAGGTCAATCTTAATAACCCTTACACTGTGTAAAAATAATCATTCTTGTGAAACTGCCGTCTTATCAAACATTACTACAACTTGGGTTAACTATTTTTATAGGCTTCCTCTCCTTTTCTACCCAAGCAAGTTTACCCTTTGAACGTCACACGCTACCACTCCCTAAGCTAGACAATTCTTACCTTTCGCCAGCACCCACTCATCAGAAATCTGAGCCTCACAACTGGACACTACATACAATCAAGATTCCAAAATTTGGTTCCCTTTCAGGTGCATTAGATTCTGCGGGGATTCGTAAGGGAGTCCTCTTCCAAATCAATAAAATTCCTCACAGTAATTTACTCACTCAATTACAAGTGGGCGATACCCTAAAAATTTGGACCAATGATCATGATGATTTAATGAAAATTGTCTACCCTAAAAACCACTCGACTACCTACCAATTAGACTCGGTTAAAGACGGTTTTAAAATTAAAATTATTAAAAAGAAAACAGATATTAAAGTGGTCTCTACAAGCGGAGAGATTAAGCACTCTTTTTATTTAAGTGGCAAAGCAGCTGGTTTAAGTGCTAAAACAATTATGGCATTGGCAGATATATTTTCATGGGAAATAGATTTTATTCGCCAACTACGTCCCGGCGATCCCTTTAAGGTAATTTATGAAAAGAAATATATTGATGGTAACTACATTGGTGATGGCCGAATTCTAGCAGCCGAAGTCACCACTAACCATGGCATAAAACATTCTGCATTTTTATTAACCGATAAAAATAATAAAACCATTGGTTATTACAATGCAAAAAAACGTAATTTACGAAAAGCCTTTTTACGCAACCCTGTCGACTACGTTCGAATCACTTCTCGTTACAAGCCTAAACGTTACCACCCTGTTTTAAAAAAATGGCGAGCGCATAGAGGCGTTGATTATGGTGGCCCTGTCGGCACCCCTATTCATGCCACGGGCGATGGGCAAATTATTCGCCGTGGCTGGAGCAAAAGTTACGGACGTGTTATCTACATAAAACATGCAGGAAAATACACTACCGTTTACGCCCATATGTCACGTTTTGGAAAATACAAAAAATATCAATGGGTTAAACAGGGCAATATTATCGGCTATATTGGTTCTTCCGGTTTAGCCACTGGCCCTCATTTGCATTATGAGTTTCGTAAAAATGGGCGCCATATTGACCCTTTAAAAGTCAAGTTTCCTGATGCCGGCCCAGTCCCTAAAAAGTATCGAGCTAAATTTATTAAGTTTTCGACCTTAATGTCTGCACAGCTCGATCGACTTTCAACCAAAACAAAATTGGCAAAAAACTTTGAATAATCGATCTGATTATTATATCGGCATCATGTCTGGCACCAGCTTAGATGGTATTGATATTGTCATCGTATCCTTTCAAAATGAGCAACCCACTCTACACCACTTTGAAACTTTGCCATATGACTTAGCGCTACAAACATCTTTACATGAGCTTAACTTAACCCAACAGATTCAACTACCTGACCTAGCAAAACTAGAACAGCAGTTAGGTAGCGCTTATGCTTCAGCGGTCAATCAAGTGCTTAAGCAACAAAACATACTGCCAAACCAAGTTTTAGCCATTGGTTGTCACGGACAAACTATTTTTCATGATCCAAATATTCCCATGAGCTTACAAATTGGCCACCCTGCTTTTATTGCAAAACAAACCGGTATTCGTACCGTTGCCGACTTTAGAGTGGATGATATGGCATGCAATGGCCAGGGCGCCCCTTTAGCGCCTGCGTTTCATCAAATTATATTTAAATTAAACCAACCTACCGCTATTGTGAACATTGGTGGCATTGCCAACATTTCAATCTTTAATGACGGCAAAATAACGGGCTTTGATACAGGCCCTGGTAATGGTTTAATGGATGAAATATGCCAAACTTACTTCAACCAAGCCTATGATGCTAATGGGAATATTGCTGCCAAAAATAGCGTCAACAAAGCCCTGCTACATCAATTAAAGCAACATCCTTATTTTGCACAGCCTGCGCCTAAAAGCACCGGACGAGATATTTTTAACTTGAATTGGTTAACAGAACAACTAGCACTAACCGGTTTAACGACACTCACCAAAAAATCTACCCTAAAGAGCATAAAGCCAGGAGTAGTCCTTGCCACCCTTAACCAGTTAACAGCAGAAACGATTGCCGAGGCCGTTCAGCAACACAATATTCAAAATATGATTGTGTGCGGTGGTGGCGCTGAAAACCAAACGTTATTGAATAACCTAATAATCCTAATGGATTGCCCTGTGCAATCTAGTCAAGCACAAGCGATTAACCCACACGCTATTGAAGCCATGATGTGTGCTTGGCTGGCACAACAACGTTGCCAAAACAAACCCATTCAACTAACGCATATTACTGGTGCCGGTAAAGATGCTATTTTAGGCGGTATTTGGGAAGCTTAATTTCATTAGCACTTTCTTAAAACTTCCATCAAAACCTTTTGTTAACACCTTTCTATTAGACATAAAAAAGCCAGGAAATGAATGGCCAAACTTGGACACCACCCCTGGCGTTTATACCCTTTAGGGTAATTTTTAAGTTGAATAAACCTTAAATCATCATTTATTCATTACCATTTATTAACCGCGCTGCTCAATTGGAATATAACAAGCATTGCCTGCACCCGTATAAATTTGAGTCGGTCTAAAAATCTTATTACCTTGAATTTGCTCGCGCCAATGTGCCATCCAACCTGCTGATCTTGCCACCGCAAAAATAGGGGTAAACAAACCAGCATCAAACCCCATTTCTTTATACAAAATACCAGAATAAAAATCAACATTTGGGTAAACACCCTTGTGCCCTAATAGCTCTTCACAAACCTTTTCAACCTCTACCGCTGTTTTAAAAATCTGACTCAATTCGCCCGTTTTGTTTTTCAACAACTTATCTGACAACTTTTGTAAAATCTTAGCGCGGGGATCTTTGGTTTTATATTCTCTATGACCCATTCCCCAAATCACTTTTTTCTTTGACAATCTGTCTTCGATATAAGCTCTCGCATTTTCAGGCGAACCAATTTCTTCTAACATTTCAATTACTTGCTGATTTGCACCTCCATGTAAAGGACCTGATAAAGAAGCGATTGCTGAAGCAATTACCGAACAAGGGTTCGCTAAGGTTGACCCGGTTACCATCGTGGTAAAGGTTGATGCATTAATAGTATGTTCGGCATGTAAAATGAAACAGGCATCTAGCAATCTAGCCCAGTGTGCATCGGGTTCTTTACCCGTCACCATATATAAAAAGTTTTCGGCATAGGTCAAATCTGTGCGCGGTGCAATGGGTTCATAACCATTACGCATATGCTCCCACATCGCCACCAAAGTACCCATGTGAGAAATTATTTTAACCGTTACATCGTTTACATACGCCTGGTTTTCTGACCCATCATTCATGTATTCGGTACTGGGATAAAAGCTTGCCAAGCTAGCCACCACCACTTGCAACATGTGCATTGGGTGGGTAGTAGAAGGTAGATTTTCCATGATGTTACGAATGTTAAATTTTATACGACGAGCATTTTTTAAGTTTTGATCAAACTCATATAACTCTGCTTTCGTAGGCAAGGTGCCAAACAATAATAATAAAGTCGTTTCTTCAAAAGAAGAATGCTCTGCCAGGTCCATAATGTCGTAACCACGATAAGACAACAAACCTTTTTGCCCATCAATACAGGAGATTTTAGATTCAGTGACAGGTACACCTGCTAAGCCGGGAATATATTGCATAAGATTTCTTTAGATAAGTCTTTTAATTATTATTTATTTACAAAGCGATATTTAAGACTATTTGAAAGCCAAAAATCGCCAGGGGTGGTCTAACGTATAGCTAAAATTTAAGGGCTAAACGATGAACCACAACCACAAGTCGTTGAAGCATTTGGGTTTTCAATCACAAAACGTGCGCCCTGTAAGTCTTCTAGGTAGTCAATTTTAGCGCCAACCAAATACTGGAAACTCATTGGATCAATCATCAGCTTAACGCCATCTCGCTCAACAACGGTGTCGTCTTCTGCTTGGCTTTCATCGAAAGTAAAGCCATACTGAAAACCAGAACAGCCACCCCCAGAAATATAGACTCTTAACTTTAAATCTGGGTTACCTTCATCTTCAATTAAACCGCTTACTTTGGCAGCGGCATTTTCCGTAAAGTTAACCGGTGTGGGTATTTGTGACATAACGTCTCCTTAATTCTTTAAGCCGAAAAACCGACACCAAAGCCCTTAAAAAGGCTAGGGTATTGTTTATAACGTCTTTTATTTTGAACTATTATAGCAAATATTCACCCAAAATTTAGGGCAACAAGGCAACCTGGTTCAAGCCTTGGGTTTCAGGCAAGCCAAATAGAATATTCATATTTTGTACTGCTTGACCTGCGGCACCTTTCACCAAGTTATCTATCACCGAAGTCACAATCACCTTTTGACTACCTGGTGGCTTATAAACGGCAATTTTAACCATGTTCGAACCCTTTACCATACGCGTGTCTGGCTCGCTGTTAGCGGGCATGACATCGACAAAAGGCTCATCTTTATACATCTCTTCAAACAAGGCTTGTAAGGTTTCTTGCGAAACCTCTTCTGTTAAATTTGCATACAAAGTTGCTTCAATGCCACGAATCATCGGCACAAGGTGTGGCACAAACGTAAAGCCAACTGAATGGCCTGCCATGTCATCTAACCCTTGTTTTATTTCAGGTTGATGACGGTGACCATTAATGGCATAGGCTCTGAAACCTTCTGAAGTTTCCGCAGCCAATGACCCCACTTTTGCACCCCGCCCCGCACCACTCACGCCTGATTTAGCATCGGCAATCAGGTCTGATGTATCAATTAAATTTGCTTTTAACAATGGCTGAAAACCTAATTGAATAGCGGTGGGATAACAACCTGGGTTGGCAATAACCTTGGCTGCCTTAATATCTGAACGCATACGTTCTGGCAGCCCATACACAACGTCTTTCATTATTTCTGGGCAACCATGTTCCATGCCGTACCATTTTTCCCAAACAGCCATATCTTCGATACGAAAGTCTGCGGCCAAATCAATCACACGCACACCAGCTTCTACTAGCTCAGGGGTCAGGCTCATTGCCACGCCGTGTGGGGTGGCAAAAAACACCAAATCACAGGTTTTTAATAACGTAATATCTGGCACACTAAAAGCTAAGGTATAAAAACCACGTAAATTGGGGAACATATCCGCCACAGGTAAACCTGCTTCACTACGAGACGTAATGGCAATGACATCTGCCGCGGGGTGATTTGCTAATAAACGTAATAGCTCGACACCGGTATAACCGGTTCCGCCTACAATTCCAATTTTTACTTTCTTTTCAGCCATGACACTCTTTGCCTTTTCAACTTAATTTACTGTGAAGAAATATTTTAACAAATTGAAGCTAACCCCCGCCTTTTTAATTGTTATGCTATTTTGAAACCAAACTGAAAGAAAATCTAGCTTTACCGTTCTAGTCTATATATAAGCCACACTACGCCCTGTTTTATGACAGCGAACTTGTTAAAGAATTACACAGGATTAAGCATGACAAAACTAACCGAAAATCAGGTAACAGATGAACATCTATTTTTAAACCGCCGCGAGTTTATTCAAAAACTAACCGCACTCGGTTTAATCGCTAGCCCATTAGCAGGCTATGCAGGGCAAAACTTTACCTCCCACCCTAATCCAAACTATCAGCCAAAGCTAAGCTTAACGTCAGAAGAAGATGTGACTCACTACAATAACTTTTATGAAATGGGCACGTCTAAATCAGACCCTTCTCGTTTTGCAGATAGCTTAAAAACAGCAGGTTGGCAGGTAGAAGTCACCGGGCTTTGTAACAAACCAACAACCTTTAGCATGGACGAACTGGCTAAACAATTTCCTAACCAAGAACGTATTTACCGTTTTCGCTGTGTAGAAGGTTGGTCAATGGTGGTTCCTTGGAGTGGCTTCCCTCTGGCAAGCCTTTTGAAAAGTGTTGAGCCAACGTCTAAAGCTAAGTTTGTAAAATTTACCAGCATTGATGACCCTGAAAACTTAAAAGGACAGCGTTTCCGTACAATTGACTGGCCCTATGTAGAAGGCCTACGCTTAGATGAAGCCATGAACCCGCTAACCTTAATGGCAACAGGGCTATATGGCAAAGCCTTGCCAAACCAAAACGGCGCCCCCATTCGTTTAGTTGTGCCGTGGAAATATGGTTTTAAAAGTGCCAAGTCTATTGTCAAAATTGAACTGGTTGAAGAGCAACCTATTTCTAGCTGGATGCACATTGCCCCACAAGAATACGCCTTCTATTCAAACGTCAACCCTAATGTGCCTCACCGTCGTTGGTCGCAAGCTAAAGAGCGTCCTTTAGGGTCTTTCTTTAAAAAGAAAACCTTAATGTTTAATGGTTATGGAAAAGAAGTCGCTTACCTTTATAAAGGCATGGATTTAAAGAAGTATTACTAAATGAAAACCTTAAAAATAATTGGTTTAATTCTGCTCTGTAGCCTACCCTTTTTTAATTTAGGCTGGCTATTTCTACAAGATGACTTAGGTGCTAACCCAGTAGAAACCTTAGAAAGTACCACTGGCGACTGGGCTATTTATTTTTTATTACTCACCCTATTAGTACCTTACTTAACGCAGGTCATTAAGTTTCGCTGGTTCTTGCCAGAATACTTAATAAAACGCACCTTAGGTCTTGCGGCCTTTGCCTATGTGCTGACGCATTTAAGTATTTACTTTGTTTTTGACATGAGTTTATCACTAGAAGACGCTTGGTTCGATATTATCGAAAGACCCTTTATTTTAGTGGGCATGTCAGCTTTATTATTGCTGATACCCTTAGCAATTACCTCTACTTTAAAATGGCAGCGCAGGCTAAAGAAACATTGGTTTACACTACACAAAGCCATCTATGTCATCATCTTGCTAGGCATTACCCACGGCATTATGATTCAAAAAGTTGACATTACCGAACCCCTTCTTTACCTAGGGCTATTTATTCTTTTAGTGATTTTAAAGCAGCTGAAGAAACGAAGATTATTTCCTAAGCATAAACTGTTTGCCTCCTCAAAAGCTTAGTGAGCTTCTGCCAACAACGCCTTATCTCTAAATTCATTCTTCGTTGTTAATAACGGCTCATCAACCCATAAGGGTTGGTGAGCGGCTTCCCAAACAGGGCGGTTTTTCATAATATTCACAAACACCTCACTTGCCAAAATGCTCTGCAACCAACGCATTAAAAAGGGAAACTGCTCGCTTGCTTCACCCTCTCGCCAAGCAACATCCACATTCATAAATTGGCGTACAAAGGTACAAACCGATAAGTCCGCATAACTTAACGGTTCGCCTAATAACCCCGAAGAGTTTGATAACAGATTATTCAATTTCGTTAGGAAAAACAGGCCTGCTTCACGATGCTCTAAGGGCGTTTTATCGGGGAACCTATCGGCATATTTATAACAGTCTAATGCCGTTTTAAAAGCGCCATCATTATCCGCAATTAAAGCCTCCGCCAAACCATGTTGTTCAGCAGACAAACCTTGATACCAATTTGCTTCCGCTTGGCTATCTGCATGGTTAAAAGCCCATTTTACAATGTCCCAGCTTTCATCAATCACGCCATTTTCATCAGGCAATACCAACACAGGAACCGTGCCTTTAGGGGAAGCCTGCAACATAGGCTCTGGCTTTTGCCAAAATACAATCTCACGCTGTTCTACCTGTAAGCCCGCAACATAAATTGCCATACGCGCACGCATTGCATAAGGACAACGTCGATAGGAATAGAGAACAGGGTGTGATAATAATTTCATTTTTTAAATCCTGATTTGCAAAGTAAGATGTTTTTCAGCCACAGCTTCGGCAATCTCTTTTTCTAAAGCATCACACCCAAAGCTTAAGCTATCGTTAATCACATGAACCGATATACCTGCATCAACCGCTTGGACAATAAACTGACTTATTTCGGAGGCAGCATAATTTTCAAATTCCGTTAAACTGGTAATAAACAACATTTGGTTTTTGTAGGATTTTAATTGCGCTAATAGCTGACCCAAATCTCTTTCGGTAAAAATATCGGTAAACCCAAAGTTCCAAATAGTGACCTCTAACAAAGCTTGTTTTTTAACTTCGTAGCCGGGCGATTTAGGGTGGTCGTTAATAAAAAAAGCCGTCATACAATGATTACCCTGTTCAAAAGTAGATAAATAAGCCTTCATAATATCACAGCAAACAACAGCCGTTACAGGTAAGACAGGCATAAAAATCAGACGAAAAAAAAGGCCGTTCCTAATAGGAACAGCCCTTTTTGTAATCGGTTAGCTGGGTGGCTTACATCATGCCGCCCATGCCGCCCATTCCGCCTGCTGCTGCATCTGCAGAAGCACCATCGTTAGATGGGATGTCTGCGATAGCAGCACCGGTTGTTAAGACTAAAGCCGCAACAGACGCTGCGTTTTGAAGTGCAGAACGTGTCACCTTAGCAGGGTCAATAATACCTGCTTCGATCATGTCTACATAGTCTTCTTTAGCCGCATCAAAACCGAAGTTTCCTTCGCCTTCCATTACCTTGTTCACAACCACAGACCCTTCTAGGCCACAGTTTTGAACAATTTGACGCATTGGCTCTTGCATTGCACGCATGGCAATTTGAATCCCTACGTTTTGGTCTGCGTTAGCGCCTTCCACAACAACTTTAGACAAAGCGCGAACCAAAGCAACACCACCACCAGGAACAATACCTTCTTGTACCGCAGCACGCGTAGCGTGAAGTGCATCATCAACACGGTCTTTCTTCTCTTTCATTTCAACTTCAGTGGCTGCGCCTAGCTTTAATACCGCAACACCACCAGAAAGCTTCGCTAAACGCTCTTGAAGTTTTTCAGCATCATATTCTGACTTAGTGTTTTCAACTTGGCTACGAATTTGTGCACAACGTGCTTCAATATCATCCTTAGAACCCGCTCCATCAATTAGCTTGCAAGTATCTTTACCCACAACAACTGACTTAGTTTGCCCTAGTAGCTCTTCTGTTACTGATTCTAGTGTTAGACCTACTTCAGAAGAAATAACGGTTCCACCTGTTAATATAGCCATGTCTTGTAACATTGCTTTACGACGATCACCAAAACCAGGTGCCTTAACAGCCGTTACTTTAACGATACCGCGCATGTTGTTAATAACCAAAGTCGCTAATGCTTCACCATCAACATCTTCCGCAATAATTAACAAAGGACGACCAGACTTATTCACTAACTCTAGGGTCGGTAGTAAGTCACGAATGTTTGAAATTTTACCGTCATGTAACAAGATTAAAGGCTGGTCTAAAACAGACACCATTTTATCTTGATTAGTCACGAAGTAAGGCGAAAGGTAACCACGGTCAAATTCCATTCCTTCTACAACCACAAGCTCATCTTGTAATGCAGACCCTTCTTCAACGGTAATAACACCTTCAGTTGAAACACGTTCCATTGCTTCGGCAATCATCGCACCAATAGCCGCGTCAGCATTTGCAGAAATAGTTCCTACCTGTGCAATAGCTTCGCTTGTCTTACACTCAACAGACATTGCTTTAATTTCTGAAACAGCGGCTTCAACAGCCTTGTGAATACCACGGCTTAAATCCATTGGGTTCATGCCAGCCGCAACTGACTTCATGCCTTCTTTAACGATAGACTGAGCTAAAACAGTCGCCGTTGTGGTTCCGTCACCCGCGATATCGTTGGTTTGAGAAGCCACTTCTTTAACCATTTGCGCGCCCATGTTCATGAACTTGTCTTCAAGATCAATTTCACGTGCAACCGATACACCATCTTTAGTCACCACAGGGCTACCAAAAGATCTTTCTAAAACCACGTTACGACCTTTAGGCCCTAAAGTTACTTTTACGGCATCCGCAAGAATGTTGATTCCATCAACCATTTTTTCGCGAGCATCTATTCCAAATTTGACATCTTTAGCCATCTTAAATTCCTTTTTCTAAATTCTATAATTACGTTTTATACAGTGACTTCATTAATCAATAATGGCGATTAAATCTTCTTCGCGCATTACTTTAAGCTCTTGACCTTTATCGTCTTTTACTTCTTGACCAGAATACTGACCAAACATTACTTTGTCGCCAACCTTAACAGTCATGGCAATAATAGAACCGTTGTCTGCTGCTTTACCTGGCCCAACTGCTACCACTTCACCTGTATTTTCTTTTTCTTGCGCTGTACCTGGAAGCAAAATACCACCAGCAGATTCAGTTTGCTCTTCTACTTGGCGAATAACGACTCTATCGTGTAAAGGTTTGATGTTCATGTGAACTCCTAAAATAGTTTAAATAAATCATCTAAATGATGACCATCTGATATTGAATTAATTATTTGTCTTCTATAAATGGGGGTAAGAAATTGGGTTTCAAGTCTTTTAGACGTTTAAATGTCTTTAATAGAATAAAAACAAAGTTTTACCCTCTTTAACCTTGCCTTCATCCAAACCCAAAAATCGCCAGGGGTGGGTATCAAAACTATCCATCAATTTATACGTATGGAGCCACTTAATTCTTTTATACTTATCCCTTGTTATTTTTTAGTGAAAAGAAACCACCATGCTTGCCAACCGCCCTTTAAAACATTACAGCCTACTCTTTATTTTAGGGGCTATCATAATTTCCATCCTAACGGGTCACGACAAATTAACCTTATTGTTCATTGGCGCTATGTTTGGTGCTGTTTTAAATTATTACAGCTTTGGTTTTCGCACCTGCTCACAACAGCTTATTATTAAAGGTCAGACCGTTGGCATTCGCTCTGTGTTAATTATGCTGGCGGTTTCTTCTTTGCTGTTCTTCCCGTTATTAACCTTGGGAGAAGTCGGTCAGCAGACGCTAACCGGTTTTGTGCAACCTATTGGTATATCAGTTATAGCGGGTGCTTTCTTCTTTGGTTTTGGTATGCAGTTTGGAAATGGCTGTACTTCTGGTACGCTTAATAAACTAGGACAGCTTCAGTTAGTATCATTCAGTGGCTTCCTAGCATTACTTTTTGGGGGAACCTTGGCCGCATCGCAAATAGAGTTTTGGCGAAACTTACCCGCCTTTTCTCCCTATTCTATTTTGGAAGCCAACGGGCTTTGGCTAGGGTTAATTATTCAACTGTCTATTATTTATGTCCTGTACCAATATGCCTATCGCAAAGAAGTTCAGCGTAAAGGGCAAGCGCAAAAATTACTCACCCTTCAACCAAAACATTGGCACCCTTGGTTAAAAGCAGGCGTGTTACTGGCGCTATTTAATGCACTCTTATTAGCCACCTCTGGGCAACCTTGGTCTATTGCCAATATATTTCCTTTTTGGGGACTCAAACTCGGTGATTTTATCGGTTTACCTATCGACTGGAGCTTTTGGGACTATGGCCTTACTCATGCAGAAAGGTTGCATGGCAAGATTAGCAATGACCCTGTCAGCATCACCACTATTGGCTTAATATTAGGCGCCTTATATGTCAGTTTATTTAACTTCAAGTCCTTTAAACAAACTAAAGAAGCTTTCAAAAAGGATACCCAAGAACAGCTTAACTTAACCAGCCATTTGTTTACCCTAGCAGGCGGTGTTTTAATGGGTTATGGTGCCGTCATTGCCTATGGTTGTAATATTGGTGCTTTTTTCAGTGGCATTGCTTCAGGTAGTTTGCATGGTTGGCTATGGGCTTTCTTCGCTCTATTCGGTAATATATTGGGAATTTTCATCAAAAACCGCTTAACTAAAACATAAGAGCCAGGCAATGAACGACAACTTTATTATCTTCACCATCAATAACTGCCAGCAACCTATTCCGCTAGCCTTACCGGCCTTGTCGGAAAAAAACTGCCATTGTCAGTTAGAACAAGTTTGCTTAGAAGATGCGCTTGAACGCCTTGATGAGTTTAAAGAAGATAACCAAGAACTGGCTATTTGCTTGTTTGATGTCGACACCAACCCAACGGCCACCTTAATCTATGACGCCCTTGTCCAGACATACCCTCAAAGCC
>WFMZ01000021.1 GCA_015484555.1 Hydrogenovibrio sp.
ATATCAATGGTATTAACCATTTAAAATTTAAATTTTTCATACCATTCTCCAATGTTTAAAGTCTATTCAATGGTTTAAAACCATACCATAATTACATTTTTTTTAAAAATCAATAATATTTATCTCTAGCATCATCAATATTTTTTTGAAAAGTGCGGTGATACCTTCTTCAAAGAAAAGGGTTGTGGCAATTTTAAAATTGCCAGAGTTTATAGCTTAATCTAATCGCTTTAATAATATACCCACATTTCATATTCTTGAAAGTTTTCAAACGATTGATAGCTTTTTAGGTGGTTTGGCCAACGGTATTCCATGGCTTTTAAGGATGGGTTGTAAACTGCGGTATAGAGTGTGCCGAAATTGTTTTGGTAGTCAGCAGAATGCAGCGGAGCATATTCAAAACTGTCTATAAAGGCTTCAAGGGTAATCATTGGGTCGGATAGACGTTCTACCAAACATTGTTTACGCTCGAAGGAGTTAGAAAATAGTGCATAGTTGGTTAAATCTAAGTCGCCTTGGTGATTAACAGCAAAAGGTTTAAAGGTCACTTTAGGGGCTTCAATGGGCGAAAGCTCGACGGTGGCAACATGTTGTATTTGGTCAGTAATCGTGACGTTATAGCTCATGTTGGTTGGAATGCGTTCAAGCACTTCTATTGCCTGTTGAGTCGTTTTGCAAAATTCTAAAATATAGCGCAAAATAAGCGGGATACCAAAGCCTTCGCCGACTATTTCTGAGCCACCATAGGTCAGTGATACCGCTAAACCATGTTCGTTCATGCCATCTAACACACCCCATAAACAATCTGTGGAGGCAATGACTTCTGTGTCGAACCATTTACTTTTTTGAATACGCCCTTCAAATAAAGCGGGGTTATAGTCATAGTTGCGAACCAGTACGGGACAATAACGTGTCCAAACCGCTTGAGAACAACCTGATACGTAGGGCGTAGGGCAGTATAGGCTAAGCATGCGTGCGATATTGTCATCTGCATTGGTTAGCTCGCACAGGTGTTGCCACATAGGCACAAATTCAGGCATATATTGTTTTAGCGCATGTTGGCAATCATATAGGCTCGGGCGTTTAAAATCGCCTTCTTTCAGAAACCACTTTAAATAGTCCTTATCTGCCTTTTGGTAGAAACTAAGCCATTTTTCACCTGGCTTAGTTTCATTGACACAGACTATTTGTTTGCTCAAACCACTCATTATTCATGGCCTTTGGTGGGGCGAGTATAGCTTTCTACCAAGGCTTCTTCTTCGGTGGTTAATGAGCGAGTAATATAGGCATCTTTAACAGCAGAAATCCATTGCTTGGCATTGGGGTTGAGTGCTTTGCCTTGTGCTTGGGTGATTTGGCTGTTTAAGAACAATATGCCTAAGTCTCCTCCTTTATAGGCATAGTCATCGGTTTTCATAATGCGTAATAAATAGGCATAATTAGGGTTGTCTGTTTTATCCGTTGGGTTAGCGGAGGCTTTGATTAAACTTAGCTGACCATTTTCATCTAATTCATAAACCCCCGATACCGGTGCTTCAGTGACGATATTCAGTTCACTGTCTGTGTACTTCATGATCAGCTGACTGGTGGTGCCGGTTGCGCCTTTTTCTAATGATAGTTTGTTGTAGTCATTAGCACTAAAGTGAGGCTGTTGTCCTGAATATTCCATTAAGTGAAACAGGAATAAAGGAATGGTGTCTTGGCAAAAAGGCGACAGGTTAGTCATAGCTGAAATACCCGTAATACGAGGGTTTATTTCACCTAAATATAAGTCGTTGTCATCTAAATCAATTAAGTAATCTACTTCAAAGTAACCTCTGTAACCACGTTGGTACAAGGTGTTTCCTAAGCGTTCTGTTTTAGCATGAATATCCGCTCGTACTTCATCACTGAAGTTTTTTTGGTATAGCTCGTTACCACACCAACCGCCTGCATAAGGGGTGAGTTCTTCAAAGCCAATCAGTTCACCCAGTAAAGGTCCTACGAAGGTGCCTGTTTTGGTGGCACAGGCTTCAATGGCAGTACCCACACAGTTAATGTATTTCATGACCTTAACTTTGTCTTCGGCTTCAATTTTATCGGCAACCGCATCATAGTCTGCTTCGTTATTAATGAAGTAGGTGGTTTTGCCTGAATCGCCATAGGCGCTTTGCACCACCCATTTAGAGCCTAAGTTAAACTTATCTGCTAATCCTAATAAACAGGCATAACTGTCTACTTTTTCTAAGCAGTTTGGCACACTGGGAACCTTTGCTTGGTTGCCAATTTCGGTGGTGGTGATTTTGTTGTCAATTTCTTGAACTAAATCATTGGGCGGTAAATCTAATTGCAACTTGTAGTCTTGGCAGCTGGCTTCTAGGTAATTATTGAAGAATAAAAATAAAGCATGGCCAGGATGCTTTTTACCCGCTATTTTTGCTTGGCTTTCTATTTTGTCTTTCACTTCAGGATGTGACAGCAGGTATTGGTTGATTTGCTCCAGCTCGTCAAATACAGGGTGAGCATATTCTGTTGGCACGAGCACATGTTCTTGCTCGCCTTCAAAGCAGTCAATAAAGGTTATATCAGTCCAGTTATTTACCCAATTATGCATGTCTATTAGGTTGAAGTTAGTCGCGCTAACAAAGTAAAAAGGGCTTTGGTTATCAGCGAAGGATTGTTGAATAGGAGTAAAGTCAAGTGTGCTCATGTGTATCCTTTATGTCAAAGCCACAGAGGCTGAAGTAAATATTTTTAGGCCTTTTTCTATGTGAAAACCATGAATTTCATCATTCATAATGTCTGCAAAATAGAGCAAGCCTTTATAGTCAATAATTTGGCCGGGTACAAATAATGGAAAACCAGGCGGGTAAGGGGTGACAAAACTAGCGGAAATCCAAGTTTTACCTTGTTTAGCTTCCTCTAAAATAGCGCTAGACAAGGTAAGATAGTCGATATTATCATCTTCAAAAGCATCGTAATAGGCATGACGAATATTTCCAAACTGCGATAGGCTAGTGGTCTCTGGAAAGGCCTGGTAGCAGCTTGTATAGCATCTATTTTGTGGCATGGGTGAAAAGGTCTTTTTAGAGAGTTTTAAAGGCGTGTTTTGTAGCTTTTCAGCAATATCTAACAGCACCTTTTTTAAGTACTGAACGGTTTGTTCGGTAGCGCCAATGTTGATGATAAATAATACGGTATGGCGTGAAGTTTTATTGACTTGAATGTCATATTTATCAATTAATAGCTTTCTAAACTGATTACCCGTGAGTCCTGTTTTACGAATATCGAGCGTGAGGCGTGTTGGGTCTAATAACATTCCTTCTGCTTGATGTTGTTTTAATAGGCTTAGGTATTTAAAGTCTAATTCAGGGGGAACAATAGCCGTGGTTTCTGGAAAAATATCTTGTGCACCGAGTACTCGAAACCAGTTTGCAATTTCAGACGTTTGGCTAAATTCATGACGACACCAGGTTGCCAATTCAAATGACTTTAAGGTTAAAGCATAACCTTCTATCGCCATTTGGCGTCGAGCAATATCCAGCGATGCCAATATTTGATAGTTAGGCGAAGTGGATGTATGAGTATAGTAGGCTTCTAAATAGCGGTCTTCATTAAATAGATCATCGTCCACATGAATCATGGAACCTTGTCTGAAACTACTTAAGGTTTTATGCGTTGACTGAGTTGCATAGACTCTTAATTTCACTAAGCCTGGGTCAGGCAAGCCTGTTTTATCTTCGGCACTGTCATAGGCTTGTTGATAGCTCTGGCTAGCAAAGCGTTTGCGCAACTTTGCCGTTACAAACATTGCATGGCGACGTTGATATAAAGGGTTAAAGTGGGCATGAGCGTACCAAGCTTCATCCCAATGGAATATGATATCTGGCTTAATAGCTAGAATAGCCATCATGTAAGTTTCAACATCATAAATAAGACCATCAAAGGTAGAGTTAGTTAGCACAATTTGTTTTAACCGAGATAACTTACCTTCTGCTTTTAATATCAGCATTTGGTCTAGTATTTGTTGTAGCGGAACGGCACCATATAAATCGTATTTTTCAACAGAATTAGTCTGCATGAAAAAGACATTTGCCCCTGTTAAAATAACACCGTAGGGAACCGATTTATGGCAGTCTGAGGAAATGAATACAATATCTCCCGGCTTTAAATTTGCCTGCATAACAATCTTGTTAGACGTCGAGGTACCATTGGTCACAAAATAGGTACGCTTAGACCCAAAAGCTTGTTCTGCTTTATATTGCGCGCCTTTAATGGCTCCTTTCGGGTTTAGTAATGAGTCTAACCCGCCTTGGGTGGAGGAGGTTTCAGCATCAAAAATATTTTGACCATAAAAATCATAAAAGTCTTTCACCCAGCGAGAGTTTTTGAGTGAGCTTCCGCGTGCAATGGGCAGGGCATGAAAGACCCCTTTTGGTTTTTGGCTGTAAGCATGCAAGGCATCGTAAAATGGGCTGTGTAAACGTTCTTTTAAACCTTGTAAGCTGGTGTAGTGAATGTCTTTAAAAGGGGCTTCATGAAAGACAACTCGGTGAAAATCATTAAAATAACTAGGGAGTAATTCTGCAAAGGGCTTTTCGGAAATATAAATATATTGAATGTCAGGCCGAATGGTTTTGGCTAATGTTAAGAATTCCTGCGCAGTTTGTTTAGCGTTTAGCTCTTCTTGAAAGGTCTGGTAAGTTTGATTCGCAAAAGCCAAATCACTTTGCACGTGACAGTTTTCTAAACAAACGGTTGCCTGAATGTTTGGGTTGTTGACTAAAGCGGTAATCGCATCCGCTAAGTTTTTAACAAAATAAAGGTCATACAGCATTTCATCTTGTTCGGTTTGCTGTCCCATGAGTTGTTGGTAGTAGCTGTAAAAATACTGTTCGGGATTAGGGTGAACAATGAGAATATCAAAACAAGGTTTTTGTCTTTTATTTGCAGGACGTTCAACTTCGAGTTGCAGTTTATCCAGCTCATCAAGCGGCGTAGAAAAGGGGCTAAAGTGCTTGGTTCTAGGGCGGTTAATGGCTTGAAAAGCATTGTCAGCTAAGTTATAAGCTTGTTGAAACTTTTCTTGAGCAATATATTTCTCTAAGCCTTGAATAATAAGAATACCAGGAAAAGCCCAAAATCGTTCAGTATTGGCTAGTTCTGCTAGCTGGTACTCTGCTTGGCTTAATTGTTTCTTAGCTAAACTATTCAGCAAGCTTTGCCACTGCTGTTGACGTGTTTGAGCCAGTGAAAAAACAGGCGGGCTAGGGTTCATCTTTATCCTTTTTCTGCGTCATGGAGAAGTAAGTTTTGGCAAAGACATTTTCTGGATCTAAAATTAAGATACTACTATAAAGTTGACTAGCTTCTGAAATCTTATTTTGTAAAGTTTTCGTGTGCGCTAACAGGCTTAAAAAAGTGACATTTTCAGGGTAGAGGTTAAGCATACGTTGAATGACCTCTTGTGCCGTATCATATTTTTTTAAGTTGATTAATGCTTGGCTAAGCATTAAGTTTCCATAGTAGTTGTAGTAATCCGCTTTTAGAATGGTAAAGCCAATTTTTTCTACTTCTTCATATTGTTGTTGCGCCAATCTAACCGTCATTTTCCCAAGCATGGGAGAGATTGCATGGGGCAATTTTTGATGTGCAGTCTGGTAGTGAGAAAGCGCATTGCTATATTTTCCTAGCTTGTTATAAAGATAGCCTAAACGTAAGTTAACCGTATAGCCATCAGGGTAATGGAAACGAATGACTTGAAGCGTGCGAATAGCATCCGTGTAGTTTTGTACCTTTTCATATTGGTAAGAGGCTTTATAGGCATCTGCAATGGTTTGGTACTCTAAGGTTTCAGCATGGGTGACGGTTGAAAAACACAGCAATCCTGCCAATGAAAAAAATAGGGTTAAATAAAGTTTACGCATCATTAAAAGGAGAACCCAGCAGCCATTCCAACAGTAGTCAGCGCTTTTGCACCATTGCTATTAGGTGTGTTTTTAACGGTTTGATATTTAACCCATGGGCTAATAAAACCTGTTTTTCCAATGCCAATTTTAGCGGCAAGTTTCCCTGCACCTTGGTAGGTATAGTAGTCATTATTGTAAATAAAGCCGCTGCTTTCAACTAAGTTATAACTTTCACCGGTAAAGACCGTTGCAGTGGTGCTCCACTTAGGTGTGTTATAAGCCAAGGAAACATAGCTACTCATATAACTATTTTTTAAATCAATAGAAGGATTAGTGTTCTTGTCATAGTCTTGGTAGTTTACCTTGGCTTCTAGCAAAATAGAGTCATAAGGACGGCTTTTGATTCCGAAGTAGTAACCAGCATAAGGCGAAACTTGCATAGCATTAGGTTGATATAGTTTGGTTGATCGACTTGTTGAGGCGCTAGTATGGCTACTTTGGTTATAGAAGAAATCTAGTCCGGTATACCATTTTTTATAGCCATAAAAATTATAGTTGGTATATTCCGCACCCAATAGAGCCACCGTGGTGGGGTTGACGACATCATTAATATCTGAAAAACGGGCGCCTACTTTTAGCTTGATATTGTTCAGTTGATAGTTGGTATAGGCAAAAGTTAGGTCATCAGGTGTTTTTGAGCCATAGGCCTTACTCTTTTGGCCATCATAGGCCAGCTCTAAAGAATGCTTTTTGTAGCCGATATAGCTATAAATTCCAAATAAATCGAAGTTATCTAGCCCTGATTTATCGGGTGATTTATGAGCGTAGTAAGCCTCTACGGCAGTGGCTACTGGCGCAGCAGTGGCCCAAGTAGAGGCGGTCACTAGAGCGGTTGTTAGAATGATAGGTAATGTTTTTTTCATGAAAACTATCCTTTAGATTATGATTTTTTTATTTCGGGTATGGTTGCAATAAAATGGTAGTCATCTACCTTAAATGAATGAATTTTTACATAAGCGTCAAGCTTGATGTAAGTGTGAATGGTGTATTTTTTGTCGACTTGAATGGTACCCGTAATTTCGGTGTCAGATTCAAACTGATAACGGGCATTACAGTTAAGTGGGCTGGGCATGAAATAGTGAGAAAAATTCACTAAGGTTTGCAGGTTAAACTTAGGGGCAAAAAAACTGGTGGGGATAACATCATTCCAATGCCCATTTTTAATATAGTTTAACGGCATGCTTGGCAAGGCTTGATAAAGCATTTTTAAATAAGTGTCATTCCCAACAAGCGTATAACAGAAAAAAGTTTGATCTGTTTTCCCTAAGTATAAACGGCTGTCGTCACGACCTAGGTAAAAGGAACCATCCAGTGCCATTGATGTTTTAAATGCAATGTTTTCAATTAATTTATCATTTTTATAAACCTGAAAACTAAACACATCATCTAATACAAAATTACAGGTTTGCAGGTAAAAAGCATGAGGGAAATTAGGGTGTACCTCAACGTCATCATCTGGTAAGTGGTGGTTAAAGTATTGGTTGTGCTCAATGACACCTGTAAAGCAAAATGGGATAGTCACAGAAGTCATCATGCTAGTAGTTTGGTACTGCATATGAATATGCGGTTCGGGTGAATAGCCTGAATTTCCACAGGCACCAATCACTTGATAAGGCTCTACCCAATCACCCGGTTTAACAGTTACGCTGTGTTGCGCCAAGTGGCAAATGCCAACATAGTAGCCACGAATATCTTGAATAATGACATAGTTTCCCCAGTTGTTGATGTTATCAACCGTACCAATAGGGTTGTCAGGAAAACAATCGGCAACATAGGCAACATAGCCTTTACAGGGCGCAGAAACAGGTTGTTGAAAACAGTAGTAATCTGTTAGATGTTTTCCATCACCTTGGTAGGTTTTACGCAGTACATCGGTTTTGACGAAATCATAGGCATATTTCCAAATACCTTGGTGCGTCCATTTGCCATCAAATCCTTGGTAAACCGTCCAATTGTCTAAGAAGGGCAAAACAAAAGGCATGGTTTCTGGATAGCGCAGTTTTTGAATATGAAAGTACTGGGTCGTTTCTTCAGGCGTTTCTTTAAAAACACGCGGGCGAAGTGGGTAATTAAGCAAGCCGAGTACATAAATAGATACGAGGGTAATTATGGTAAAGGGCAGGGTAAATACGGGGATGTTATATTGTGACCAAAATACATCTATGGACTCAATCAATACGCTGGCGGCAGCCACGCCAATCATTGCAATGCCGTAACTTTTGATATTAGGGATGTTAAAAATAGCCCCTAATGCCACAGCAATTAATAGATAGTTAAAAGCATTTAAGTCACTGTAAGCCGCGGTATAAGAGCCCGTGAAGGTGCCTTGTAAAAAAGTACCAAAATAGTAGCCAGCAATAATCAATAAGAAAATAATACGAGAGTTAATCAGTATCATCGTTAACAAGAGTAAGCCGACAAGAGGGTCAGGCATAAAAATAATGGCGCCTAAACTTTTTAATAGCCCATTAATCCATAAAGGAAAGACATCGCTAAGCAGCTCTATGTGTCCCGCGGCATAAAGTTCATTTACATAAAGGTTAGAAAACCCAGAGGCAGATAGGTAAATGAGTGAGCTAACAATGACAAAAGGAATACTTAAAATAGGCAAGGTAAAGAGTCGGTTAAAGACGTCTGCAAAGGAGACCGTAATTAAAAAGGTGATACTGGCCGAAATGGCTAGGTAGAGTGCGCTTAAAGGGGAAAAGCTAAACAACTGACCAATAGATAAACCGACTAATAAGGCATTATAGGTATAGTAACCTGAGGCTAAAAATTCCTTTTGATAACCTAGAAATCGAGCAAATAAATAAGCAGAGAGAACAGAAAATATACCTGACAGCGCTAGCGTTGGGTTTAGCAAGGTTAGGATTAGTACCATTAACCCAGGCCAGACTCCTTTTAGAAAGAAGATTTCTGAGTAGCTTAGTATTGCTGGACGAAGGTGAGAGAAAAAGGGCAGTTTATTAAAGTTAATGATGTCTCTGCTCCCTTTTTTTTCAGTTTATATAATGTTTTTAAAGTGGTGCGGTATTATTATGGTTAACATTGAATTTGTCAAAAAAAACAACCGAACAATAACCGTGACTACTCTGCTCTTACCGAAAAAGTATCGGTTGCTTTTAGTTTGATTAAAGTTGGGTTGGGCGTGTTATTTTCAATTAGCCAAGCCAGTTCAGCTTCTTGTAAATCAGCATCCAACATTTTCTGCCAGACCTTCTCAGAAGGGTTCCAACGATATTGGCGTTTTTTAAGCTCATCTTTTAATTCAAATGGCGCACGGGTCGCTTTAATAAACACTTTTTGTTTGCGAACGGTTGTCAGCAAAAAGTGGAAGGCAGTTTGTTGGCTTTCGGAAATGTTTTGCTGTAATAACAGGGTTAAAGCCTGAACATCATCTAAGGCTCTATGAGCATCGTAGAAAAATCCGCCTACTTTCCAAGCTAGGTACTCTTGGCTTTTGATGGAAACGTTCGCAAGGCTTGCCCAGTCAATTTGATGAACGGAACAGCCCCAGACCTTGTCTATAAATAAAGGGTTAAACCTTTCTAGGATAGGGCGGTCAAAACCGGCATTGTGAGCAACACATAGCTGAACATCGGCTAAATCATTCTCCACTTCAGCCCAGGGAATTTGATGCCCCTTAACATCTTCAAGCGTAATACCTGTGACTCTCGTGACATCTTCACTAATAATTCCTTTAGGTTCCTGAAGGAAGTTTTTGGCAAGGAGTACTTTGTAAAATAGTCCTTGTGAATCAAACTCGACCACTTGATACCCGAGTTCAATAATTTCACACTCTGCCGTATCTAACCCAGTGGTTTCGGTGTCAATAATACAAACTTTATGTAGGCCTGGTGGGTTCCCCGAGTTGAACGCTGTGATGGGGGTTACTTTTCTTAACACCTGGAAATTAGCAGAATGGTCTAGTCGTTCAGCCATGGCTTCAAGATCTTGACTTTCACGAGGTTCATTTAAGCTTTCATGTGTTTGCATTGCGAAGTCTCCTTTAAAATTATATACCCCAAATTGTAATAGAAAATAACCACCAGTAGTAACGAATAAGTTGCATAGGTTTAGTTTTAAATTGAATGTTGATAGATAAAGCGCCGCCAGAAGGAACTATTTTATTTATGTTATTGGGTAAAATAAGCTGGCAAGCGGTAATAGCGTGGCTGGTTAATAGATAGTGGCAAAAAGATGTTTTTCGCCTAGGAATATAGCCTAATAGTTGGGAGGACCCTTCTATTTCAGTCCAGATTTGAATAGCATGTTGATCATAAATATTGATATTTTCTGCTACTAAATATAAAGGCTGTAGGGGCATTAACTGCGGGGCAATCATCTTAATATCTTGATAATAAAAGGTTCCCTTGATGGGATAGATTTTATGCTTAAGGGGGCGACTATTTTGTTTGAGCACGTCATACCTTATCATCATAATAGGTTAAAAGGCTATTGCGGTTAGGTTACTCGTTTTAAGGGCCTAAGTCATGTTATATTTAGCCAACACCATTCAAATAGGTAATATAGGTAAAAGCTTATGGATAATCACTCGCATTCACATGGACATGGTCACTCACATGGAGAGTTGACGGGGAGTCGCTTGCTGTTAACCATTTTTTTAAATTTAATTATTACCGTTTCCCAAGTGATTGGAGGGCTGGTATCGGGTAGTCTGGCTCTGTTATCAGATGCGGTGCATAACTTTAGTGATGTAGTTGCTTTGGTGGTCGCCTATGTGGCGAACCGACTAGCACAAAAAAAAGCAACTTCCGCTAGAACCTTTGGCTATAAAAGAGCTGAAAACCTAGCTGCTTTATTTAATTCAGCTGTCTTAATGGGTATTGGTATCATGCTCATATTTGAAGCGATAGATCGCTTCTTACACCCTAGCCCCGTAGAAGGGTATTGGGTGATCGGGTTGGCCATACTATCCGTAATTTTAAACTGGGTAAGTATTATGCTGATTGCAAAAGATGCCGAACATAATACTAATATCAAAGCTGCTTATTTGCACTTGATGACCGATGTAATGACTTCGGTAGGGGTGTTAGTGAGTGGGGTGATGGTTGTATGGTTTGGTTTCATTTGGATGGATGCCTTAATGACCATTATTATCGCTTTTTACCTAATATATGCTTCTTGGTCGTTATTAAAGTCAACGACCGGGGTGATGATGTTATTCACTCCACAACATATTGATATGGATGCTTTAGCAAAAGATATTGCTCAGTTTGAAAAAGTTAAAAACGTCCACCATTTACATGTTTGGCAGTTAAATGATTATGAAGTACATTTAGAAGCTCACCTCGATTTTTCAGAAGACTGTTTGTTAAGCGAAGCCACGCAAAGAGTCATTGATATAGAAATGAGCTTAGAAAAAAGCTGGGGAATTAACCACTTTAATTTTCAAACAGAGTATGGCAGAGAAGATTGTAAGGATTTAATTAACTGATTTAGCCTGTTCTAATGTACTTGATTTGATTTCATCTCCAATGAGCATCAATTAGAAAAATAGTTAATGGTCTCTTTGTGCACACTCAAAAAATAATGCAGATATAGCGCTCATCTTGGCGGATCAGTTCAACTTCATTCGTTAGGTCTTTTGGGTACTGATGACAGTATCTAGCTTAAATCAGCTGCCTGGCTTTAAAACTTTATTTCATGTTGTAGAGAACAGTCTAACTTGAAGTGGTAATTCTGTTGATTTAAGCAAAGTGAGAGTTGTGTGGCGGTTAGTTGTAAGTCAGGTAATGTCGTCTTGATGGAGGGATCTTGTGGCAACCCATAAAGGCGGTCACCCACAATCGGGAAGCCTGCTTGAGATAAATGGATGCGAATTTGATGCTTACGGCCCGTTTCAATGTTGATAGATAAAACTGACTGATTTTTTCCAGCATCATAACTCAGAAACTCAGCATGGGTAATCGCCGTTTTGCCTTCTAGGTCATCATTAAACGTACAGTTATTTTTAAAATGTCCGATGACTGTTGCCTGGTAAGTCTTATTCAATTGTCGTGCTTCAAATGCTTGGGTCAGTTGTTTGGCGGTTTGCTTATGGTGAGCAATAATTATCAAGCCATCAGTCGCCTTGTCTAATCTATGCACAATAATCGCATTGCGCGTTTGGCCATTGAACTGATAGTGGGTTTCTATCCAACGGTTAATGGTCGTGTGGTCACCCCATTTTGACCCCTGACACAACACGCCTTTCGGTTTGTACCAAATACTAAAGCTTTGTTCGTCGGCAATTAAAGTAGGCGGGGTAATTTCAGTGCTTAATACAGCAGGGTTATGGTAAAAAAACACCTTGTCATTGCTGCTCAGTAATTTTTTAGCACGGCGAACTCGGACAGGTTTAGGTTGCTTTTCACTTTGCAGCCAGACCGAACCCTGTTGCATAAATCGCTTAAGCTGTTGTTTTGAAAAGGGAGTATTTTCAGCCAAACAATCAACGACAGTTTGTTGGGGAAAAGAGGGCGAAAATTCTCGTTCATAAGTGCTATTCATACCCTCTATTCTAAGCTAAGATGTCCGCCTGCATTTAAAAAAATATTAGAGAAAAAGTTGAATGAGTTTTCAGATAGATGAGCAAAACATTGAAATTATTAAAACAGCTCGAAAAGGCTCAATTGGCTTAAAGGTTGAACCGAACCGTATTGCCTTAATGGTGCCTAAACATTTGTCTGATGAAACCATCTTACTATTTTTAAATTCAGAAAAAGACTGGCTACGTAGTCAGATTTTGGAACAAAAAGAAAACATGCCCAAGCACCTAAGTTTACGTTCGGGGAGCGAACTTTTGTTGTTTGGTGAAAAGATACTCTATAAAGAAGACCACCATACCGATATTCCTAAAATGTACAGCGAACTGTCTGGCACAACCTTAACTATTTTTTGTAAGCAGAAACGTAAGTTAAAGCACGAGCAAGCCGCTATTCGTAAACAAGTCGTTCACTTTTTTTCAGAACAACTTCAAAGCGTGCTTGATAAATACATGATAGACTTTTCAGCGCAAGTAGGCGTGTCGGTAATGGATGTGAGCATTAAAAATTACAAGTCTCGTTGGGGCAGTTGTTATCCAGATGGACGAATTCAATTTAATTGGCGTTTGGCCATGGCACCCATATCGGTTATTCAATATGTGATGATGCATGAACTTTGTCATTTAATTCATCCTAATCATTCCAAAGCCTATTGGGCGGAAGTACTGAAGTATTGCCCAAATTATCAAACTGAAAAGCAATGGTTGTCAGACAATGGCGCCAGCTTGATGAGCCTATAGGTAATAATAGGATGACACTATATTTAGCAGTCAATAGCCGTTTAAGCCAATTTTTGGAAAGTTATTTACTGTCTAAACAGTTGAAAGATAGTGCTGTGGTCGTCACGCCAAACATAGCAACGTGGAATGTGTTTTGTGATCAATGGCAACAGCAACAGCTGATGGCGGGCTTGATAGACTATGAAGCACTCCCGGCTAAAATACTGTCTGATTTTGAAGCCTTATTGATTTGGGAATCCTTATTAAAAAAAGCCGATATTAATGCTTTGCTCAACCCAGCAGAAACCGCCAAACATCTATTTCAAGCTTGGCAATATAGTGAAGAATATTTTGATGAATCTGCTTTTGAAGACACGTTTAAAAATGAAGAAATTGCTTTATTTTTATCACTAAAATCGGAATATAAAGCCACCTTAACAGCGTTGAATTATTGGGATAGCACTCTGTTGTCACAGAAACGTTTACAGTGGTTTGCCCAAGCACCTGCGGTTTGCCAACAGATTAAGTTAGTGGGCTTTGATGAGACAACCCCTTATTTAAAAACTTGGTTAGCGCAACAAAAAGCAAAAGGCGCTGATGTTCAGTTTTTAGCCCAAACAGACTTCACTTTACCTAGCGCAGAAAGTTGTATGCCTTGTTTACCTAAGTTATTGGCCGCTAAAAGCCTGCAAGAAGAAGCACAACAAGCCGCGATTTGGGCTTATCAACAGGTCTCTGAACAAGGGCTTGAGTCGGTGGCTATTATCGCCCCAAGAGTAGAATCGGTACATGAAGCACTAACCTGGGCTTTGGATGAACTGATGTGGAGCAAGCAGCAATATACCTTACCTTCTCAGCAAACACATTGGCAAGATTCACCCTTATATAACGTTTCTTTAGGCGAACCTTTATCAAATTGTCCGCTTATTCAGCAGGTGTTCCAGGCGCTTAAGATTTGTGGCAGCAGCCAAAAGCCAGTGTCATTTGACTTCTTTTCAAACTGGCTTATTGCCGGGACCACCCCTGGCGATTTCTTGGCTCGGCAGACGTTAGACTTTCAATTAAGACGCTGGCAATGGGCTTCTATTCGGTTACCCAAACTATTGGCAAAAATTGAAGAGAAGGAGCTTATTCAAAAGCAGTGTTTAAAAGTATCTCCGTATTTTTTAACCCGTTTAAACTCTGCGATGGAAACGATCGAAAACCTTTCCAGTCTTTTAAGTATTCATGCCTTTGAACAAGCCTTTCAAACTTTATTAACGCAGTTAGGCTGGCAAGAGGCAGATGATTCTCGTCCACTAGATAGTCAAGAATTCCAGCAAAAACAAGCTTTTTTAGCCGCCTTAAAAACCTTTACCAGCTACCAGTTTGTGACCACCAAACAATCCTTTTTAAGCTGGTTAAGTTTGTTAGAACGCTTTATGTCAGAACAAATATTTCAGCCACAAAATGTGAATGGTTCGCCTATTCAAATGATGGGGTTATTAGAAGCAGGCGGTCAACAGTTTGATGGCTTGTGGATAATGGATATGTCTATTGAAGCCTGGCCAAGAGATGCGCGCCCCAGTCCTTTTTTACCCATTAATTTACAACGTGAAAAAGGCGTGCCTAGGTCTGATGCAGGGCGAGAACTTGCCTATGCGAAAAATTTATCACAACGGCTTTCAGAATCCTCTAATCAGGTCATTTGGTCGTTTGCCAAGCAAAGTGAAGGGCGAGATATTTTATTGTCGCCCGTGGTCGATAGAATTCTGGAACAGACGGGGTTTGAAGATTATGCCGTGGCACCTTACCAAACCTTAGCCAAGCAAAGCTTTGATATTAAATCAGAGGTTGAATGGCAAGATGATAGCCAAGCCCCTGCCTTGCCAGAAGGTATATTTGCACCAGGCGGAACGGGCTTTATTGCCGCCCAAGCCGTTTGCCCATTAATGGCCTTTTTAGATTTTCGTTTATCTGCTCGTTATGGTTTGGAAAAGGTGGAAGAGGGTGTTGAAAGTAATCATGTTGGAACCATTATTCATAAAATATTAGAGCGATTTTGGCGCACGGTTAAAACTCAAACAGCCTTGATTGCCGAAGCCGAACAACACCAACCGTTTTTAGCAGAGTTAATTGATGAAGAACTAGCCCCTTTTGCTTCGCATTACCCAACAGGGTTCTTAGCGTTAGAAGCCCAGCGTATTCAAACCTTGTTGTTAGATTGGTTGGCGTTAGAAAAAAACCGACCTGCTTTTGAGGTGATTGGCTTTGAAGAGCCTTACACCTTGTCGATTGAGAGCTTAGGGTTCAAGATTAAAGTGGATAGAATCGATAAACTATCGGTTTCAGATGCCTTGCCGAATGGCGGCTTACTGATTCTGGACTATAAAACCGGCAAAGCATCGATTAATGATTTGTTGAAAATACCCATCGTCAAACCACAATTAGCAACTTACCTTTACGCGCCCATTGAAACGGATAAAACAGAAGTGGTTGGCTTAGGATTTGGTTTATTGCATCATCATGACGGGGTTAAGTTTTCAAGCTTAGTCGCACATGAAGGGGTTTTAGAGGCAGAAAAAAATCAATTTGATAAGCTAAGCGAAAAAGAAAAACATATCTTCTTTCAACTTTCTTGGCAAGAAGGGCTGGTCTTATTAAAAGAACAGGTGGCGGAATTGGTCGATAGCTTAAAACAAGGTGAAGCCTATTTGAAGCTAGACAGAGAAGATGACATGGCCTATACCCAAAGCTTATTAGCCTTAAGGTTGCCGGATGCAAAAGGACAGTTAGATTGATGAACTATTTTTCCAGATGCTACACAGTACCTAATCCTGGTTTTACCCTTAATTCAAACTCTACATTTTTGACAGAGGTTATATGAGCTTAGATTACCTACAAAAATTACAGTTAGATACTCAGTTGGCAGATGGTCAAGCTCGGTTTGATGTCATTAATCCCGAAAAATCTTTTATTGTTCAGGCACCCGCTGGCTCGGGTAAAACGGCCTTATTAACCCAACGTTATTTGGCGTTGTTGGTCTTGGTCGATTCCCCTGAAAAAGTGGTGGCGATGACCTTTACCAAAAAAGCTGCCTCTGAAATGCAGTTAAGAATTTTAGAAGCCTTGCAAAAAGCCAATCATGTCAGTGAAGCAGATATTCAAAAAGAAAACCTATACGAACAAAATACCTGGTGGCTTGCGCAAGCCGTGTTGGAAGTCAATAATCGCCAGGGGTGGGGTCTGTTAGACAACCCTAATCGGTTAAGAATCAAAACTATTGACTCTTTCAATAGCTACCTTGTGCAACAAATGCCATTGTTATCTCGGTTTGGCAGCCAACCTTCGGTTGCACAATCAGGAATAGCGTTATATGAGCAGGCCGCCAGAGAAGTGTTGGCAGATCCAACGGTGTTTAAGCAAGTCGCTTATTTAATGAATTTGGTGAATGGCCACCGAGCCACCGCAGAAAATATTATTGTAGAAATGCTGGCAAAAAGAGACCAATGGCTTCCTTTGCTGAAAACCCAAATTCATAGCTCTGATGAACAGTTAAATTCCTCATTACAAAACCTAGTCTTAGTCGAATTTACTTCTTTAATAGCCGTGATGGCCCCTTTATTACCCAGTTTAGAGATGGCTAGAACTATCTTGTTAGAAGTGTTAACGGACGATGAAGAAGTGATAACGGCTTTAACACGTTTAAAGTTGAGCCATAAACGCAGTGATGACTTTACCTTAGAAGATATTGCTGGGTTGCGAATGTTAAGCCAAAAAATCTTAACCAAGAAAGGCACGCCGCTAAAATCAGTGGGTCCTAAGGCAGGTTTTTTAGGCAAAACGAAAGCAGAAAAAGCACAGAAGGCACTATTTAAAGAAACCTTAGAAGGCATGGCGACGATCGATTTTAAAGGTAATTTATGCCAAGCCTTGTTACAAATTTCTGCCTTGCCACACTTTGAATATCGTGCTGAACAATTAGAAAGTATTGATAATATTCTTGCGTTATTGAAGATGGCTTCCGCCTACTTAAAGATGGTGTTTACCCGAGAAGGCGAATCCGACTTTATTGAAATTGCACAAGCCGCTTCTGAAGCATTGGGTGAAAGTGACGAGCCAACGGAATTAGCGCAACGACTAGATTATCAAATTGAACATTTATTGGTAGATGAATTTCAAGATACGTCGGTTAGCCAATATGAACTGCTTAAAAAACTAGTGGGCGGTTGGTCGGTAGAAGATAATCATACGTTGTTTATTGTTGGCGACCCGATGCAGTCAATTTATAGATTTAGAGAAGCAGAAGTCGCTAACTTTTTAGATGCTTGGTCAGGTTCAATAGAACAATTTCCTTTAAACAGAGTGAATTTAACGGTTAACTTTAGGTCAACATTGGGTATCGTTAATTGGGTGAACCAAGCCTTTCAAAAGATTATGCCGACCGAAAATAAAATTGATAAGGGGGCGGTTTGCTATACCTTGTCAGATGCCTTTTCAACGTTAGACAATGATGCCGTACAACTTAACTGGACAGTAAACGAGCCAAAAGAAGCGCAGTTACAGAAGGTGGTTGATGATATTGAAGCGGTATTAGCAAGCAAAAAACCGGGTGAAAATATTGGCGTATTGGCTAGAACCAAGACGGTGCTAATTCCAATTGCCAAGGCGTTAAAACAACGTAAAATTGCTTTTAAAGCAATTGAAATTGAAACCCTAGATAAGCAACAAGAAATACAAGATTTAGAAAGCCTAACCAAGGCCTTTATGCATTTGGCAGACAGAGGCGCTTGGATTGCTTTATTAAGAACGCCAGCAATAGGGTTAAATTTGCACGATTTATCCGCCTTGCTAGAGCCTAGTTGGCCAGACGTGTCGTTATTAGAAACAGAAACCTTCGTGGAGTCTCTTGCGGATTCAAAAGCGTTAAGTAACTCGGCGATTAAACATTGGTCTGTTTGGTCTATTTTAAGTTTTTATGCAAAAGAGAACTTTGAAACAGCCAAATTGTCTGCTGAAGGCGTGCAAAAATTAAATCGAGCCTATCCTATTTTACAGAATGCCCTTTCAAAAATAGGGCGTTTAAAATGGTCACGATTAATACCCGAAACTTGGCTGGTGTTAGACATGGCGCAAGGTTTAGATGATGAAGCAAGCTTGCAAAATATTGATGCTTTCTGGCAAATGCTATCAAGTTTAGAAAGTTCAAAAGAAGGGCTGACTTTGGCTGGGTTAAGTAGTCAAGTGACGAAATTGTTTGCGCTGCCAGCAGATTCTGAAGACAGTGGTCAAATAGAATTAATGACCATGCATAAGTCTAAAGGGCTTGAATTTGATACGGTCTTTTTACCCGAACTCAATAAACAGCCACGCTCTGATACTGCCGCTTTATTTAGTTGGTTGCACTTTCAAACCCAAGGCCAGCAACAGCTTGTATTTGCGCCGATGGTGCAAAAAGGACAGAATGACATTCAGTTAGAAAATAAAGCCTTGGTTGATTTTTTACAAGGCTTTGAAAAAGAGAAGCAACAGTTTGAGCTAGCTCGTCTATTTTATGTTGCTTGTTCTCGTGCAAAACAAAGCTTGAAGCTGTATGCCAATGTAGATATTTCAGAATCTAGCTACCAAAAAGATGAACCTTTAAAGCCGATTAAAAATGCTTTGTTATCTTGTTTTTGGTCAGACCAACAAGCTGCTTTTGATCAACAGGCGAATGCGTTAGTATTTGATGAAGTAGAGACCTCAGATAGCGTACCGACTCTACTGGTTAGGCGAATACCGGTTAATAGACAAAGTTTGTTTCCAGCCCAGTCAAGTAACGAAAATACGTTACAAAAAAACATGAATATTCAAGAGATGTCAGAGCCACTTCAAGATAGAGAACAAACTGAAAATACCGTTCAAGATACTGCCCAAGAAATTTCACAGGCTTTAATGGCAACAGAAGCGGGAAACCTAGTTCACGAGTTCTTAGAAGTCTGGGGCCTACATGGTTTACCCAATCGTTTATTGCCAGGGCATAAAGACTATATTCAAAGTCGATTAAAACAGGCAGGGTTAACAGATGCCATTTTGGCAGAAGCTGAAAGGCGTGTCATTACCTCGCTTAGCCATGCTTTGCAACAGCCTAAAATACGCTGGGCACTCTCAAGTGAACAGCAAGCAGCAAGCTGTGAATTACCTTTGACCTCTCAAGGCATGTTATTTGAAGGCAGTAAAATAGAGGATGATCAACAGTCTCACATTATAGATAGAACCTTTGTGGATGCTGACAATACTCGCTGGATTGTGGACTATAAAACCAGTTTTTGGCATAGTGAGATGGCAATGAGTGAAGAGAAATTTATCGCTGAACAGGTTAAAACCTATCGACCACAATTGGCAAGGTATGGGGCTTTGATGGCAACTTTAGAGAGTAGGCCACAGAAATGGGTACTCTATTTTAGTTATCTCGATAAATGGGTAGAAGTGGTTTAAAAACCACCCGCCCAAAAAGCATCTTTTAGCCAACAAGGTTCTGCTTGCTTACCTTCAAAGGTAAGGCTGTCAAAGCGCATGGCATGTTGATGGTAGCTTGGGTTTTGTTGTAGGAAGTTTTGTGCACAATGAATTATTTTTTGCTGTTTAGCAGGCGTAATCATTTCACTAGCATGGCCGTGTGATTGGGTTGAACGGAATTTGACTTCGAAGAAAATTAAAGTCTGTTGCTTGTCCAAGCCAATTAAATCAATTTCGCCACCTTTACAACGAAAATTAATCTCTAGTAGTTGAACTTTTTGTTTTTTTAACCATTGTGCGGCTTGCTGTTCTTTTTCAGCCCCTTTCTTTTGGCTAAACAGTCCCAAGGTCGTTTATTTCGAGTTAGGCGCTGATGCGTCTAAAGGTTTAATGATTCCTTGTCGATTATATTTTGCCCAGCTAAACTGGTGGTCATAATCTCTGCCATCTTTTGACAATTTTCCCGTCATGCCCGTATTTAAACAAATGCCTGGTGCCAGTAATGCATGCTGGTTAGCAAGGGTTAGGCTGTCCCAACCAAACGCTTCAAACTTAGACTGCAAAGTGGTTGGTTTTAAGGCCGCGGGAAAACTGGGGAAAATAGTTTGTGCCAAATCCTTGTTAGGTTTAGTCTGATGAAGAGTATTCGGCGTTAGTTTAGATGAAGAGTAGACGGGCAGTGTTAGATCAAAAAAATCAAACTGAGGTCTGAATACGGCAATTTGTCGGCTGTTACCTAAGATAACAATGGCATCTAAATCTTGGCGAGTTCTAGGTGTAAAAAACAACTTTTCTTTAAAGGCCCACTGCAGGTTGTTTTTGCGATCTTCGCTTTGCTTTTCATTAATAACACTACCGAGCGCTTTTCTTAGGTTGGGCCTTTTAGCTGGGTAGGTTTGTAAGACCAGTTGATTGCCTAATTGTTGCCAGCGCTTAGAAATATTAACGGCTAACTTAGTATTAGAGGGCGTGTTTCTAGTCAAAATAGCTATGTGCTTAAAATTTTGCTGGCATAACTTCTGAGTGATTTGTAAATCTTCAGTCATAGAATGGTAGGGAAATTGGGGTAACAGAGCATTTTCATTAAGCGTGATGATATTGTCACTTGGAATTTTGGCATCAATTAATGCCTGGATAGACTCTTTTTGAACTGGGCCTATAAAAAAGTCAGCCCCATTTGTTTTGGCCGTCTGGTAAATATCTGCCATTTGATCGGGCTGACTAGAGTTGTAGAAAGACAATATGGTGTTAGGGGAATGCAACATCTGGTTTTTAATAATGCCATTTCGAATCTGTATGCTAATTTTTTGGTAAGGCCCCGTAAAGGGTAAAAATATGGCAATATGATGTGGACTAACATTGCGTGTTAAACGCTGTTGTAGGCTAGCATTTAAGTGGCTATTGAAAATGGCGCTAGGTTGAAATAGCGCAATATCTTGTAAAGTTTGTTTTTGACTTAAGGCTGGCTGGCGAGAAGCTTTCACAAAGGCAAGCCAATCATTCAGTTCTACCGAATTGGCAGGGTCTTCTTTTAATAACAAAAACGGCACTGGAGGAATGGCTTTTAGGGTTTGCCAAACCTGGTATTCAATAGCCGCTTGGTTGGCCGAATCGGCTTGTGCCCACAGTTGATCTGATAGCAAAACATAGTCATCCCACCCCTGGCGATTTTTGGCATCGGCTATCTTTTTTTCAAGCACAGAAACTGCTTTCGCCGTATTATTTTGGTTTGGTTTCGATTGGCTGGCATGATTGAGTTGAGTAGCCTTTTCCCTTGAATCTTCTTTCGCTACATTAGTTTCGCAACCGGATAATATAATGGCAAGTGTTGACATTAGGATAAGGTAAAATAGCGGTCGAATAGTCATGGTCTGGAAATCGCCTTTAAGTCGTTTTTCTTTCAAATATGAAATAATTATACCTAAGTTTATGGGTTAAGCTTCAAAATAAGGTTTGTTAAAAAATGAGTGGGATTTTATACATCGTCGCAACGCCTATTGGTAACTTAAAGGATATGACGCTTCGTTCGCTTGAAATTTTAGAATCGGTAGACTGGATTGGCTGTGAAGATACCCGCCATTCTCGCCCGCTATTACAGCACTATGCCATTAACAAACCTTTAATTAGTGTGCATGACCATAATGAACAGGCGCGTGCAGAACAGTTGTTAATAAAGTTGCAGGCAGGTGAAAATGGAGCACTTATTTCAGATGCAGGCACGCCTTTAATTAGTGACCCTGGTTATGTGTTGGTGAAGTATTTAAGAGAACACGCTATTGAAGTGGTTCCTTTGCCAGGGCCTTCAGCCATTATCTGTGCGTTATCTGCAGCGGGCATGGCAACAGATCGATTTAGTTTTGAAGGCTTCTTGCCTGCCAAAACACAAAAGAAAGTAAATGTGTTACAAAACGTGATAACAGAGCCAAGAACGATGGTTTTTTATGAATCTCCACATCGTATTATGGCCACCTTGGCAACGATGGTTGAGGTGTTTGGTGAAGAGCGAAAAGTAACCGTCGCAAAAGAGCTAACCAAACAGTTCGAACGATTTATAACAGGCAGCTTGCAGTTTATCGTGGCAGAGCTAACAGAACACTCCGACTGGGTAAGAGGCGAGTTTGTTATAATTGTATCTGGCTACCAAGCACCTAAAGTGGAAGCGGTTGAATTTGAACCTTTAATGTTATTGTTAATTGAACAGGGTTTACCGGTGAAGCAGATATCTGAAATAGTCGCTAAGCATCATGGTGTGAAGAAAAAATTAGTTTATCAAATGGTATTAGACCGCCAGAAATAATAGCGGTTATGCACGAAGCCTTTGTGAAAGGTATAATTAAAGCTCATGCGTGTTTGAGCGTCATTGTTAAAGAATAAGGTTGGAAAAGAATTATGTGCGGAATAGTGTGTGGTGTTGCAGAAAGAAATGTCGTGCCTGTCTTGTTGGAGGGATTACGTCGCCTGGAATATAGAGGTTACGATTCTTCGGGTATTGCACTATTGCCAGCCCAAGGTGATAACGGTAAGTTTAAGCGTGTTAGAGCGCTGGGCAAAATTAATGCCTTGGCTGAAAAAATAGCAGAGAGCTATCCTGATGCAAATGTGCCTTTTGCAGGCCAAGAAGGTATCGCTCATACGCGTTGGGCAACCCACGGCGTGCCGGCTGAAAATAATGCTCATCCGCATATTTGTAACAACCAAGTTGCGGTGGTACACAATGGCATTATCGAAAATTACCAAACACTAAAAGATGAGCAACTAGCTTTAGACTATAAGTTTACGTCAGAAACAGATACCGAAGTGGTGGTTCATGCAATTGAACACCAACTTAAAACCAGTTCTAGCCTATTAGAAGCCGTTCAAAATACGTTAAAACAGTTAGAAGGTGCTTATGCCCTTGGGGTTATTTCACCCTTGTTTCCAGGTGAACTAATTGCCGCAAGACAAGGTAGTCCACTGGTGATTGGTGTCGGTATTGGTGAATATTATATTGCTTCAGATGTCTCTGCATTATTACCCGTCACTCAAAACTTCATTTTCATGGAAGAGGGTGATGTCGCTCGTTTAACCCGACAGTCTTTAGAGATTATAGATGCTGATGGCAAGCTAGTAGCACGAGAAATTAAGGTCTCTTCTTTAACGGCCAATGCAGTGGAGTTGGGTGAGCACCGTCACTACATGCATAAAGAGATTTTTGAACAGCCTCAAGCGGTTGTCGATACTCTGGAAGGTCGTGTTTCTAAAACCACTATTTTTAATTCATCTTTTGGTCATGGATCAGAACCTATTTTTGAAAAAATAACACAAGTGAAAATTATTGCCTGTGGGACCAGTTACCATGCTGGCTTAACGGCTAGTTACTGGTTTGAAGAAATGTTGAAGTTACCAACGACCGTTGAAGTCGCTTCAGAATATCGTTATCGAAAGCCAGTTTTACAAAACAATACCTTGTTCGTCACTATTTCACAGTCAGGCGAAACCGCGGACACACTAGCGGCATTAAGAATGATTAAAGAGCAGGCCGTTAGCTTAGGCATCTTCTTCCCAACCCTTTCAATTTGCAACGTAGCAGAATCAAGCTTGACCAGAGAGTCTGATTTGGTGTTTTTAACCCATGCTGGGCCAGAAATTGGCGTGGCATCAACCAAAGCCTTTA
>WFMZ01000022.1 GCA_015484555.1 Hydrogenovibrio sp.
CTGTTAATGCCTTCCATGTCTACGTCTCGCCTAAACTGTTTGCCAAATAGTATTTTCCAGTAGGCTTGTGCAGCAATGGCTTCGGTATTACCTGTGTCGCCCGACTTTACCTGCTGGGCTAAATAGGTAAGGCGAGTGGCATCTTTATTGAGTAGTTGTAGGGTAACGGCTTGCTGGGTTATTTTTTGTTGGACGATTTGTTGCCATAAATTTTTTCGGGTGGGTTCGGTAATGGCTATTTGTTGTTTTAAAATTTTGTTGTGTAGGCTGTGCCCTTCGCCAATGGGCAAAATAATGGAATAGGGTAGGTGCTTGTTGTCACAAAATACGATGACGACTTTGTTTTGTTGGCAGGCAATAATGGTTTGTTGGGTAATGACAATGGCGGGGTGCTGTAAAATTAACACGCCCAGATCTTCAATGGGAATTTTCCCCAGGGTTTCTCCGTCTCGGTCTATGAGCAGTTGCTGGTGCTTAACGTGTAGGTAAGCTTGCTCGCTGATGTCGATAATACGCTTAATCATCTAACAAGGTGCCAATGCAGTTAATTTTGTGTAGCTTTAAGTCATATTTTTTAAAGTTATTGACGTTAATGCCAAACATAATGGCTTCATTTTTATTTTCTAAGGTGCTGGTTAGGTGGTGCCTTAAAACCACCTTAGCATTTAGCCCATCTAACTTTTGTACTCGATAAAATTCTCTTTCGCCTTGTTCTGTGGCGACACTAACCAAGTCATTAATATGCAGAGCCATGACAAATTCGAAGCCTTCGTGTTGGGTTTGAATAATGGGTTCTTGTGTTTCTCCTCTTTTAATAGCGGATTTTGTGCCGGTCATGGCGCGTCGATGCGCTTCAAACATATTGACAAAGACACCGCTTATTTTGCCATTGCTGGTGTTTTTAACAATTTCTACATGGTGGTTGTTGCCGTAGGACATCCATCTGAATATTTTGCCTTCCTTGTCTTTAATACCCAGTTTGTTTTGTTCTAGTTTTTTGAAGGTGGTTTTAGATTGTAATACTCTGACGCGCTTAATAGGGGTTGTGCCATCTTTATGGTAAAGGGTTTGGTCGGGTGCAAAGGCTTGTTTGGCATTATCATCAAACTTGGCTAGGTGTTTTAACACTAGGTCTTTGATGGCTTTATCGACAATTTTAACGGCATTTTTTACCCCAAAATCGCCATTTAGGGTTTTGCGATATACCAGACCACCATGTTTTTCGATATAGCCAGCGCCAGTTTCTTCGTGCAGGCCGCCAGATAGTTTACGTTGTACGTCATGAGAAATAATAACGTGGTTTAGGTGTTCTTGTAACTGGTTTCTAAAATAGGCAGTAGGTGGGGAAACCCTTAGCTTTTGTTCGTTACTTTGAGTCCAGTGTATTATTTTGTTGTATAGGCTGCGGTCTACACAGGCAACAACGGCGGCATCTATGGCGTGGTGGCGGTGGTCGGTTCTTTCTTTTTTATCGGTTTCGCCTATTAGGTTATTTAAGCCCCATTGGTGTCTTAGCCAGGCGGTGGTTTGCCCTTTGCTGGTGCTAACATCACACCCTAGCTCTTGTAGGTAACAGATGGCTAATTTAGAAATATAGCGGGTGTCATTTAATTGGTTTGAAATAAAGTCTCTGTCTTGCAGGTCTTTGTCGATTTGGTAAAACCGTTTGGCTTTATAACCTAGTTTCCATTTTGCGATAGATTGGGTGATTTGGTTCCATTTGTCTTCTTGACCACCCCATGCATCTTTGGGGGTTCGGTCGCCTTTTTCTCTATTTTCGGCGGTGAAGCAAACGACTTTGTTCATGTAGGAGTCGTCTAGCGTTTTTTTGTAGGGCAAAATATGGTCTATTTCAATGCTGGCACTAAACAGTTGAGTTAAGGAGATAGTGTGTCCGCTATAGGCACAATTTTCGTTTTGATCTTTCCATAAACGGTATTTTAATTTATCGTCATAGGAGGGGTATTTCCCAAGCCCTAAACTTTGATAGGCTTTGGTGGCTTGTTCGTTGGCTTTTTGGTTACGAGTTTGTTGGGCTTCATTTTCTTTATAGCGCTTGGTGTTCATTTCTAAATCGCGTGCCATTTCAATACGCACAGCAGTCAGCTTGCCATGTTGTTTAATAATGGCGTTAACGACACGTTTTAGTTCATGCATGCCTTTATTGACAATGGGGTTGGCAGTTTCGGGCGGGGTGCCTAGTAAGGATTTGGGGGCGGCTCTATCTGCTTTGGTTTCGTACTGATAACCGGCGGCTATGCGTGCGTCTGAATAAATAAGGCCTTGCTTTAAATAAGGCAGTATTTTATTAATGGCTTTTAGGGAGTGGTTGCTGTGGCCAGGTTCAAATTCAAGCAAGCTAAGTTGAATGGCTTGTTCGGTACTGAACTGCCAGTGGTTGAGTAAACGATTTTTTAAAACAGATTTAAGTTTAATGGTGAGTAGGTCTTCGACTAAATCGCTTTGTTGTTGTGGTGTATAGTGTTGCCACTGTTCGCCAATAACGGCTTTTATTTCGCAGGCGGTGATATTGCCTTTTAAGTTTTTGGCTTCTAAATTGAGTTTGGTTTGCTTGTCTAGCCCGAGTATTTTTTTGAGTTTAGTAACGGTTATTTTTACATTATTTTCAAAGTGCTGAATTAAGAGTTCTTTTTGCTCGGCACTGGGTGAAATATGGGTTTCGGAATGTCTTTCAAAATAGTTTAGGTTATTAATATCTTGTAAATAACGAAATTGTTGTACTTCTAACCTGGCTGTTAGGCTTCTGTTTTTAAGGGGTTCTAAAGAACACTTACCGACGCGGTCGGACTTTAATTTAAGGGGACGTTGATAAAAGATAATGCGCTTAATGCCTTTTTTATCTGCCATAAAATCTTGTGGAAGGTCTGTAAAGAAGGCTTGTTGCTGTTGCCAGATTAGGGCTAGTTCTTCTTGATACATTTTCCGGTCGGTGCGCAGGTGTCCACCTTCGTGCATGCGGTTTCTTTTGCAACTGCCTTGCTTTAATTGATGCAGGTATTCGCCAAGTGTTCTGGCTTGAGCCGCTTCGATGGCTTTTTTAACGTCTGCAATATCGGCTTTAAACTGGCCTTCTTCTTTGTCCGCAGCTGTGCTGTCATCATTTGAGTTTAGAAAGGCTATCATGTCTGGGTCGTCAATTAAGTCGCCAGCTTGTTGCTTTTTGGCGCTTAAAAAACCTCTTCGGGCGACAAAGTGTAATAACACTCTTCCAAACTGGTAGGGCGTTAGTTGTTCGTCTAGCCCTTTGGCTCTTAATTGATAAGGGTCGCCAATGTCATTTAAAATAACTTCTGGTTCGGTGGTGGTTTGTAAGCTTGAGGGTAATAGCTTTAGTGAAACGAGGTAATTAAGCATTTTCTGTTTACGTCTAGAGCGCCTTTGCAGCACCCGACGACCTAATCGCATGTCTCGTCTCTTCACATTTTTTGGGGTGGGCACTTTTTCTTCAACTGCTTTTGAAAAAATACGGCTACCGATGTCAATGAGTGACTTTTCACCCTCGTCATTTTCATCAAATAATGCCCAGCCTAATGAGTTGCTACCTAAGTCTAGCCCTAAAATTAACTTTTCCATGCGATTCCTTTTGAGATAAACGTGTTTAGAAAACATAAGTAATAATATACAGGATATTAATGAGAGGGAAAGGAGATTCTCTTTTTAGAAAAAATTGCAAAATAAAAGATAGCTGTTATTATTGAGGCATAAAGTAACCGACTAAGGTCTATGATTTGCTTTTCATACCAATGAAATTTATTTTTCGTAGGCAACGCTTTTAAGCGACCCTATCCCTCCCAGCGGGGGATTCTCTTTCGATCCAAACTCCTCTTATACCTTCTTTACCTTAACGCTTTCCAAAATAACTTTGTGCGCTATTTTTATAGCCGCGTGATAGGGTAACTAACTTTATTTTTTGGGAAGATTACCATGTAGCGACCCCACCCCTGGCGATTTTTGGGTTTATGGATTTCTAGGCTTCAGCAAGCAGTTAGATATATTGCAAGCATTGTTGAATTTGCTTTAGGGCTTGTTGTTCGTATTGCCCACCAAATAAATTGAAGTGGTTTAGTAGGTGATAGCTGTTGTATAGGGGTTTTCTTTTTTCATAACCCGTATTTAGTGGGAAGACTTGTTGGTAGCCTTGGTAAAACTGTGGTGAGAAACCGCCAAACAGTTCGGTTAGGGCAACATCTGTTTCACGGTCGCCATAGTAGCTGGCGGGATCGAAAAATATGGCTTCTCCATCGTCTAGGAATAGGCTGTTGCCATTCCATAGGTCGCCGTGTAATAAAGAGGCTTCTGGCTGGTAGTCTTTAAATAAAATGGGGAACTGGTTAAGCAGTTTGTGGCCGGCGGCAAGCAGTAGGTCGCCAGCGCCATTTTGTTTGGCTAGGGTAAGCTGTGGTTGTAGACGTTGGCTAGCGTAAAACTCGACCCAGTTGGTATGCCATTGGTTTTGCTGAGGTGTTTGGCCTATAAAGTTATTTTCAAACCAACCAAATTGTTTGTCTGGGTTTATTTGGTGGTGCAGCATGGCAAGGTCTTTGCCTCGTTGCAGGTCGTCACCTTGAGAGGTCATGGGTAGGAATGCTAATAATAGCCAGCTATAACCTTCAAAACTGCCTTGGGCAAATACTTTGGGAACGGTGATGGTTAGCGACTGCTTGAGCCGATTAAGTGAATGGGATTCGGCTTGAAAAATGGGCAGGTCTATTTTGGGGTGTAGCTTTAGAAAGAAGTTGCCTAGGTTTGTGTGTAGCTGAAAACTTTGTTGATTGTCGCCCCTTTCAATCGGGGAGGCGTTAATTATTGTAAAGTCCGCTAGCTCGGCATGGCTTTCTAATAACTGGGTTTGAATCGTTTTAGAAAGTGTCTGCCAGTTGATGTTCATGGCGTTACTCGAATAGCTTTCGAGTCATGTCTTCGACATTAGACTCGAAAACTTCAGGTGCCGCAGGCTCATGACCTTCGCGGAAAATTTCAAAGAAGGCGCCAGGTTCATCTGCTGCAACAGCTTCGCCCGTTTCTTTTGATATGGGCACGTTAACCAGGCCAGGAGGAATAGCAAAAGGAACGTTAGGTTCATCTTTTAAGGCTTCTCTCATATAATCTATCCAAATAGGTAGGGCTGCTCTACCTGCATATTCAGAACGGCCTAGGGTGCTTGGTTGGTCAAAACCTACCCAAACAGTGGTGACTATATGGGGGTTAAAGCCTGAGAACCAGGCATCTTTTTGGTCGTTGGTGGTGCCTGTTTTTCCAGCAATATCTTGTCGCTTTAATACCTTGGCTTTACGTGCGGTACCGTGGTTAATGACATCTTGTAAAATAGAGGTCATAATGTAGCTATTTTGTTTGCTGTTGACTCTAGGTGCGTTACTAGGATCTGTTTCATCACATTGGAAGGAACAGGCTTTGACAGGGTCTGCTTGGTAGATGATGGAGCCATCAAAGTCTTTGACGTTATCAATAATGAAAGGTTGGATTAAATAACCGGTATTAGCTAAAACAGCATAGGCACGAACGACTTCAATTGGGGTGAATTGTGCAGAACCTAATGCTAAAGAAAGGTCTCTGTGTGTGTTGAGTTGTTTAAGTGGAAAACCAAACTTTTGAATATGCTTAATGGCGTTGCGAATGCCAATTTTTTGTAAGATGCGAATAGACACTAGGTTTCTAGAGTTGGTTAGGGCTACGCGTAAACGGGTTGGACCAAAGAAGCGGCCAGAGTAGTTTTCAGGACGCCAGGTATCTTCAAGGGCGTCGTCATGAAAAACCACGGGGGCATCATTAATAATGCTAGCGGCGGTTAAGCCATTTTCAAGCCCCGCTGAGTATAGGAAGGGTTTGATGTTTGATCCAACTTGTCTTTCAGCTTGTAGTACGCGGTTAAACTTGCTCTTAAAGTAATCAAAACCGCCTACTAACGCTTTAATGCGCCCATCGTTTGAGTCGATAGAAATTAAGGAAGCTTCTACTTTTGGGTCTTGGGCGAGTGTCCATAGGCCACTTTGCTTTTGTAAGTAAATAACGTCGCCTACTTTTAGAATGTCATGCATGGTTTTAGGCTTGTCACCCTTTTTATTGACATCAATATAAGGCCTTGCCCAGGCTAAACTTTTAAAGGTAAGTAGGGATGTTTTCCCATTGCGTAAGATAATCTCTGCTGTTTCATCGCTTAGGCTAAGGACTGCGCCAACGGTTAAATCACCCGGTGCAACTAACTTATCTAACTTGGCTAATAACTCAGGTTGGTTTTGTAGTTCCGCTTCATCATAGTGCGTAATAGGGCCACGGTAACCATGTCGGCGTTCGTAGGCTTGCAAGCCTTTACGAACCGCTTTGTTAGCGGTATCTTGAAGATGGCTGTCTAAGGTGGTGGTAATGGTAAGTCCATTTTTTAGAGCGGCTTCACCAAATTTTTTAATGGCAAAGCTACGCGCCATTTCAGCAACATAACCGGCTTCAATATCTATACGGGCACCCGTTAATTTGGCGTGTACTGGTTGGGCTTGCGCTTCCACCATTTCTGCTTGAGTAATATAGTTGTTGTCATGCATACGACGCAGCACATAGTTACGGCGTAATTTGGCTCTCTCAGGGTTGTAAATAGGGTTGTAGCGAGAGGGCGCTTTTGGTAGGCCTGCAATCATGGCAAACTCGTCTAATGACAGCTTTGAAAGAGGCTTGTTGTAGTAAGTTTGTGCGGCAGCTGCCACACCATAAGATCGGTAGCCTAAGAATATTTTATTCAAGTAGAGGGCTAAAATTTCTTGTTTTGAAATCTGGTGCTCAATTTTGTAGGACAGTACAATTTCATTTAATTTACGTAGATAAGATTTCTTTTTGCTTAAAAAGAAGTTGCGGGCAACCTGCATGGTAATGGTTGAACCACCTGATTTTTTGTGTCCCGTGGTAATCAGCTCATACACTGCGCGAGCTAAGCCTTTGAAGTCAACGCCACCATGTTGGAAGAAGTTTTCATCTTCTGATGACACAATGGCTTGTGTCATTCTTTCGGGAATATCTGCATAGTCGAGCGGGATTCGTTTTTTGGTACCAATTTCACTGATTAATTTTCCATCAGCAGTGACAATTTTTAAAGGAACTTGGTAGGAAACATCTTTTAAGCTGGAGGCGTCGGGCAGGTCTGGATAAATGGTTAAGCCATAAACAATAAAACCAATAATGGGGGCGGCAATAAAACCTAAAATAGAGGAAATAATTAAAAATAGCTTTACTTTTTTCTTCTTTTTAGTAGGAATGGCTGGCTCAGAATGAGTTTGTGGTGTTGCTTGATCCATTATGGGGTCTTATGATTTAAAGTTAAGTGAGGTTAATTATACGAAAAAGAGACTTCTAATAGGCGAAAAAAAACCCGACTAAGGTCAGGTTTTTTATGTTAAGCAAAAGGTGTGTAAAAACGACCTAGCTTTTGGAGTATCTTTTGGTCTTGATATCGCCATACATCAGGTAAAGCATACCGCCTACAATGTAGATGGTAGAAGCGACTACACCAAATTGGGCAATCCAAACTTGGGTAACTTTTGGTAGTAAGTCAGCCCAAATAGCCAGTACAACACCTAGTGGAATAATAACGGTAATTGCTAGAACACCTATCATTTTCATTAAATTAGACATATTTTCTCCCCAGAAAAGTGTAAAAAAGTAAATTTAAGACAGCACTATACGTTTGTTGAAGAAAAAATTCAAACAAAAAATATTAATGAATAGACAGGTAAGATAAAATTTTTGAGTGGCACTCAAAAATATAAAAAGACCTGATGTAGTTTTTTCTGGGGAGAAAAGTCTAAGAGTGCTTAATTCTTGCCTACATCAGGGGTTTAAAACAGATAAAAAGGTTTATTTTATTTTAGCGTAACGCTTAGTTTTAATATCACTATAAACTAGGAATAAAGTTCCGCCTACAATGTAGAAGATAGAAGCATAAGTTGCCGCTTGAGCAATGCTTACCTGTACAATTTGAGGTAAAAGGTCCATCCAGATAGCCAGTAAAATGACTAGAGGGGCAATAACAGTGACAACTAAAACGCCAGTAAATTTTAGAAAATTATTCATACGACAACTCCAATTAAGTTCTTTGTAAATTTATTTTCACTAAACTATACGCTTGCTACTCAAAAGCTCAACAGTCTTACTTGAGGTAAATCAATTTACGATACTAAAAAGTTGAGATAGTCTTGAGGAGGGTGTCATAAATACGTTAAAGAAAATTATGTTAAGTATTTTTACTTCTTTTAAGGTAGTTGTTGTATTTAGCAATAAAAAAATAGGCTTATACTGTTATGGCAGGCAAATGATAGACATAGAGGAGATAGGATGAGAAATAGTCAAGATATTGTGCTTGCTACGGGGAATGCCGGTAAGTTATTAGAAATGCAGAGCCTTTTGAAACCATTGGGATTTCAGGTGCATCCACAAACAGAATTTTTTAGTGAAGAGGTGGTTGAAGACGGTTTAAGTTTTATTGAAAATGCATTAATTAAAGCACGCTTTGCCAGTGCTAAAACTGGCTTGCCTGCCATTGCCGACGATTCAGGCTTGCAAGTATTGGCGTTGCAAGGCGCACCGGGTATTTATTCGGCAAGGTATTCAGAAGGTTATTTAGGTTTACCAGCTTCTGATGAGCAAAACAATAAAAAGCTATTGGCAGAGATGTCTGCTTTTCCACGCAACCGAAAGGCTTGTTATTACTGCGCCATGGTGTATGTGGCACATTCAGAAGACCCTGTTCCTAAAATTGGCTTGGGGCAATGGTGTGGGGAAGTCTTAACGGCTCCTGCGGGTACGGAAGGGTTTGGTTATGACCCTTTAATTTGGTTTGCAGAACCAAAGTGTACTGCGGCAGAAATGTCAAAAGAGCTTAAAAATAAACTGAGCCATCGAGCACAAGCTTGTCAGGCTTTAGTTGCCCAATTTGAGAGAACGACATAGTGAGGGCTTAGTTGTAAGCATTTTCAGCCAAACCTGCGGCGAGGTAGTCTTCTTTGGCTTGGGTGACCATGTCCCAGGGGCCACAAAGGTAAACACGGGCATGGGTTAGGTCTGGCTGGTTTTTCAACACTTGTTCATGCACCTTACCCATAGCGCCTAAAAAACCTTCTGCTGGGCTTGAGAGCACTTCATGGTAGGTTAAATTATTATGTTGATGAGCCAATAGCACTAAGCTATTTCTAAGGTATAGGTCTTCTAAGCAGTTTGCTCCCCAATAAAATTCAATGGGGTTGTTACAAGCCTTTGCCAACAATTCATCAAGTAATGATTTCATCGGTGCAAAACCCGTTCCACCCGCCACTAATAAAATGGTTTGAGGGCGGCTACAAATATTTTTGTCTAGTTGATATTGAGGGTTTGGCCCAGCGACGAATAGTTCATCCCCCTCTGAAACTGAAAATAGTTGATGCATAAAGTCTGTATTGTCACGATTACGAATATGCAGTTCAATTAAACCATTGCTTTGTGGGCCACAGGCGATAGAAAAAGGCTTTAGCAGGTCTTTTTCAAACCCAAGCAATAGATAGTCGCCCGCCTGATATTGAAAGGGCATACAAGGCTTTAAGGTTAACCGTAAAGTATCATGGGTGAGCTTTTGTGTTTGCTGAACTTTAAATTTTTGAAGCTTATCCATAAGTGAGATCTTTTTTGACAGGGTAGAAAGTAAAAACAGAAAAGTTTTCTGCTTCGCTTAAATTTTTTAGCTAAATTACAGCTTAAAGGTCGTCCAAACGGGCGCATGGTCAGATGGCTTTTCCATCGCACGGTAATCATAGCCAATGTCACTGGCAACGACCTTTTTATTCAAGCTAGGGGTGACCAATAAGGTGTCGATACGTAAGCCACGTTGTGGGTCAGCATCAAAGCCTTTTGAACGATAATCAAACCAACTGTAGCTTGTGGTGGTGTCTGGGTGAATGGTTCTAAAGGAGTCTTGCAAGCCCCAGTTTAATAAGGTTGCCCACCACTCTCTTTCTTCAGGTAAAAAGCTTGTTTTGCCATCTCGTAACCAACGTTTTTTGTTAGGTTCGCCAATGCCAATGTCTTTGTCTTCTGGTGAAATATTGAAATCACCCATTACCACTACATTTTGCTCTGGCGAGCATTCAGTTTCTAAATAGGACATTAAGTCTTGGTAAAATTTCTCTTTGGCAGGAAACTTAGTTTCATGCTTGCGGTTTTCACCCTGTGGGAAGTAGCCGTTTAATACACGAATGCTATTGCCAGCTTCATCTTCAAAGTCACCAATAATCATGCGTTTTTGCGCCTCTTTATCATCAGTTTTCCAACCTTTTTGGGAAGCAACTAATTTTAAGTTTTTCTTATAAAGCAGTGCCACGCCATAGTGGGTTTTTTGACCGATATAAATAGCGTTATAACCTAGCTCGTCTAAAGCTTCTAGCGGAAACTCATGGTCTTGTACCTTTGTTTCTTGCAAGCCAATAATATCGGGGGCTTCTTCTTCGGTTAGCTTGGTTAGTTGGTGTATGCGCATACGCACGCTGTTCACGTTAAAGGAGACAATTTTCATAGAATTTCTTTGTTTAAAGTAGAATAAAGATAATTATAACAAAGCTCAAAAGGCAGGCTAAAACATTTCAAAGGATTGTTTTATCAATGTATTTGCCTTAAATTAAGGAAGGGTATTTATTTAATGTTTAAAAAGCAGCAGTTTTAGTATCACTTGAGCGTGGGTTTGATATGATTTACCCATTAATTTATACATTAAAAAGGAAAAATAATGAGTCGTGTATTCCGATTAATTATTTCTTGCCCCGACCAAGTGGGTATTGTGGCGAAAGTGTCTGCATTTATTGCAGAGCGTGGTGGTTCTATTGTTGAAGCCAACCATCATACAGAAGTCAATGAACGTTGGTTTTTTATGCGCCATGAAATATTGGCGACTAGCTTAGGTAATGACTTACCTGCTTTCAAAGAAGCCTTTGAGCCTATTGCAAAGCAATTTAACATGGAATGGCAGCTTAATGATTCTGACAAACCTAAGCGCATTGCTTTGTTTGCCAGTAAAGAATCTCATTGTTTGGCTGACTTGCTTTATCGCTGGCACGAACAAGATTTACCGGGTGAAGTGGCTTGTGTGATTGCTAACCATGATGACTTACGCTCTATGGTGGAATGGTATCAAGTGCCTTTTTACCATGTTCCCGTGTCGCGAGACACGAAACCAGAAGCCTTTGCAAAAACAGAGCAAATTATTGAACAGCATGAAGTTGATGTCGTTGTATTAGCGCGCTATATGCAAATAATTCCGCCTAATATGTGTCGTGATTATGCCGGCAGAGTCATTAATATTCACCATAGCTTCTTGCCTTCTTTTGTGGGGGCGAAGCCTTATCACCAGGCTTATGAGCGTGGTGTAAAGCTAATTGGCGCAACGTGCCACTATGTGACAGAAGAGCTAGATGCCGGGCCCATTATTGAGCAAGAAGTGATTAGAGTGAACCATGCTAAAAATATTGATGACTTAAAACGATTAGGTCGTGATGTTGAAAAAATTACCTTAGCCCGTGGTTTACGTAACCACTTAGAAGACCGTGTGCTGATTCATGGCAATAAAACGATTGTGTTTGATCTATAAGCAAAGCTAGGCTTTATTACTTTTATAGTGAAAGGCAAAAATCACCAGGGGTGGTCTGTGAAAAGGTGAGTGTTTAAGGCTTAATCTGTATCTTTATTCTTTACCGCTTAA
>WFMZ01000023.1 GCA_015484555.1 Hydrogenovibrio sp.
CTGATAAAACGATAAAAGTACTAAAACCAATAGCAGAACGAATACATACCATTACCTATGATAATGGACTAGAATTTGCAGAACACGAACGTATGGCCGCCGAATTAAATGCAAAAATTTACTTCGCACATCCATACTCCTCTTGGGAAAGGGGGATTAATGAGAACACGAATGGACTAATTCGTCAGTACTTCCCAAAAGGAACTGATTTTAATCTCATTACCCAAGAGCAGATTGATTTTGTAATGAACCGGCTCAACAGTCGACCCCGAAAAACACGGGGAGGAAAACAGCCTGTTGAGCTATTTTTAGGAAAAGCTGTTGATTTATTAATGGCTTAAATAGATTTGCACTTAATATGCGAATTCAAGGGTTATTCGCCCGCACTTAAAGTTGTTATCTTCAAAAATGCAGCACATTGCAGAAGGGTTAAATAACAAACAATTTGAAGCCATAGAAGCAGAATGTAATGATGAAATATGTCAGATAGAGGTCAGCTCAAATGATGAAATTGGCGTGAGTGCCAAAGCTTATAATCAGTTATTAGATGCTTTATTGAAATCTCACGAAGTAGAAACTGTCTTTAATAAATTTTCTATTGTCATGTCTGAAAACTTAGATTTAGAAAAACTAAGTTCTAAAACCCTTTCTTTGTTGATTGACTCAACAAACTTTGAAGCGGCAGCCATTTTAATTTCAAAGAAAGGTGAACTAACCGTCGCGGCTTCTGAAGGGATTATGTCCGCGGATACGCTTGTTAAGCATGATGTGGTGCTTAAATCGGTAAAGGATACCCTTTCTACTAAACTAACGTTACCTAAAAACATTAATTTAGATGGCGTGTTAACCCAGTTTCAACCTTCGGAAGTTTTTATTAAACCGATTGAGTTTAAAGGTATTTCTTTAGGTGTGCTGATTGCCGCTACCGGCGCAGAACTGGCTGATGAGCGCACTGAACTTTTAGCAAAATTGTTTAGCCGCAGCATTGGCTTGGCAATTAATAATGCCATTATTCATTCTAAATTTCAAAAGCTGGCCGCTATCGATGGGTTAACTTCTATTTATAACCGTCGCTTTGGCATGGAACGCTTGAAAGAAGACTTTGTGAGAGCGGTACGAGATGGTAATAATATGTCTGTTGCGATGGTGGATATTGATACGTTTAAGTCGGTCAATGATACCTACGGCCATTTAGTAGGCGATAAAGCCATTAAGCTAGTTGCAGATATTATTACCGAAGCTTTACGAGAAGGTGATATCGTTATTCGTTATGGTGGTGATGAATTTTTAATGATTTTACACGGAGCTTCTATTAAAAATGCCATAAAAATCTGTGAACGTATTCGTCATCAGGTAAGAGATAGTATTATCCAGGAATGCGAACGACAAATAAGGTTAACCGTTAGTATTGGCCTAGTCTCTTTTCCTGAAGTGTCTGCCAAAACAGAGATAGACCTGGTTCATAAGGCGGACAAGGCCTTGTATCAAGCTAAAGAGAATGGGCGAGATCAAGTGGGGTTGTTAAGCCCAGAAGCGATGACAGAAGTTTAATGGCGACGCTTAGTGATTGATTGAGGTACCCAAAAGTGGTGTCTGCTAATTAAGCCTGGTACCACCCCTGGCTTTATGCCCTTAGGGTAGATTTTTGCCTTTCAGGGTAATTTATGCCTTTAAAGCAGCCTTCGCACGTTCTATCGCCATCTTCACTTGTCTTGGTGCTGTGCCACCTAAATGGTTTCTAGCCGCAACAGATCCTTCTAGCGTTAACACTTTAAAGACATCTTCGGTAATGCTGGCATGGAACCCTTGAAGGGTTTCAAGGCTCATTTCAGATAAATCTAATTTAACCTGCACACCATGCGCAACCGCTAACCCAACCACTTCGTGTGCATCTCTGAAAGGCAGGCCTTTATTTACCAAATAGTCAGCTAGGTCGGTAGCGGTTGAAAAACCACTTTTTGCAGCAGCGTAGGTGGCTTCTTTATTAACGATGATTGCAGGAATCATGTCGCCAAAAGCACGTAAACTTCCTTTAATGGTGTCAACTGTGTCAAATAAAGGTTCTTTGTCTTCTTGGTTGTCTTTGTTGTAAGCCAAAGGTTGAGACTTCATTAGGGTTAACAAGCTCATTAAATGACCATAAACACGCCCTGTTTTGCCACGTACCAGTTCAGGTACATCCGGGTTTTTCTTTTGCGGCATAATAGATGACCCTGTACAAAAACGATCCGGTAAATCAATAAACTTAAACTGAGCAGAAGACCATAAAACTAATTCTTCTGAAAAACGTGATAGGTGCATCATGAAGATAGAGGCGAAGGCATTGAATTCAATGGCAAAGTCACGATCAGAAACACCATCTAACGAGTTTTCGCTAATACGATCAAAGTGCAATAGGTCGGCCGTAATTTGGCGATCAATTGGGTAGGTGGTGCCTGCTAAAGCGGCAGAGCCTAAAGGCATGCTGTTTACACGCTTTCGGCAATCTACCAAGCGTTCTACATCTCGCGTAATCATTTCGTACCAAGCCATCATGTGGTGGCCAAAGGTGACGGGTTGTGCAGTTTGTAGGTGGGTAAAACCGGGCATAATGGTGTCATATTCTTTTTCAGCTAAGCTGATAATGCCCTCTTGTAGGTGTTTCATGGCCGGTAAAATTAGGTCAATTTCATCACGTAAATAAAGACGAATATCGGTCGCAACCTGGTCATTACGTGAACGTCCTGTGTGTAGCTTTTTGCCGGTAATACCTATTAAAGCAGTTAAACGCGCTTCAATATTCATGTGAATATCTTCTTGTGCAATAGACCATTCAAATTTACCCGATGCCATTTCTGCTTCTACTTGCGCTAAGCCATCAATAATGCTATTTAATTCTTCTGTGTTTAAAATACCGGCTTTTACCAGCATGTGGGCATGGGCAACGGAGCCTTGAATATCTTGCTTGTACATGCGTTTGTCGAACATGATGGAGGCGGTAAACTCTTCTACAAACGCATCGGTAGCTTCTGTGAAGCGTGCGCTAGATAATTTGGCGGTGTTAACTTGGTTTTTATCAGACATAGTCATTCTCAAACTTAAAATTTAATTAAGAACATTATAAGCGATGCGGACAAAGCTTGCTTGTTATTGGCAGGCTTTAAGGGTGAATTGTCTGACAAGTAAGGTCTGCGAAACGCTTACTTGATTTGATCGGCAAAATCGGGGATGCGTAAAGGGTTATTCATATTTTGATAAGCGGTGTTAAGCGATTGATGAATCAGCGTCGAAAATTCATCAATATCGGTAATACCCACAATTTGAGGAGCTACTTCTTGCCCGTCGCCATTGATAAAGATAACCGTTGGCGTGACCTCCACATTATATTCATCTGACCAGGTGTCTTTAATAATAGGTTGGTTATCTATGCCTGGAATAGGTTGATCGTCATCAATACTGACGTAGCGCATATACATATATTTGCCTTCATACAGCTTTCCCAGAGCCATAGGGTTGAGCACTTCAGTATTTAATAGATGGCAAAAATCACACCATTCAGCACCAAAAGACAACATAATCGGTAGGTTCGTTTGCTTGGCTTGTTGCGCAAGTTGATGAAGATTAGTCAGTTCTTTGATCTTGCCTTCATTCGCTTGGCTTTCACAGCCAGAAACTAAAAAGCTAAGGGTTAGCAGTAAAGAGGGTAATAGTCGCATGATCGAAACCTTTGGTTGCATGAATGGTCTTGCTAAACAAGATGGTATTTTATCGAAAAACTTCCCTAAATTCAGTAGAATATAACGATAAAAAGAATGATGGCTTGTTGGCTAGGGTTAATTGTTCGAAACTTAATCAACCGAGGCGGAAATAAAATGAAAACCACACTGAGAATTGCAACCCGAAAAAGCCCTTTAGCGATGTGGCAAGCAGAGTTTGTTAAAGCATCGTTAGAAAAAGCACACCCAGGGTTGGAAGTCATTTTATTACCCATGTCGACTAAGGGTGACAAGATTTTAGATGTGCCTTTAGCCAAAATTGGTGGCAAAGGCTTGTTCACCAAAGAGCTAGAAGACAGAATGATGGATGGCGATGCCGATATTGCCGTACATTCTATGAAAGATGTTCCTATGGAATTACCAGAAGGTTTTGCGTTAGGGGCTATTTTAGAGCGTCATTCACCAACCGATGCGTTTGTGTCGAATAACTTCAAACGCTTTGAAGATTTACCAAAAGGCGCAACACTAGGGACTTCTAGCTTACGTCGTAAAGCTCAATTAATGGCTATTCGTCCTGACTTAAACGTCATTGATTTGCGTGGCAACGTGGGTACACGTTTAGGCAAGTTAGATGCTGGCGAGTACGATGCTATTGTTTTAGCAACATCTGGCCTACAGCGTTTGGGCTTGGATGAGCGTATTCAACATGAGATTTCCGCAGATACTTGTTTGCCAGCAGTCACGCAAGGCACCTTGGGCATTGAGTTTTTTGAAAAAGACTTAGAAACCTTGGAGATTATTCGTGTGTTAAACCATGAACCAAGTGAAATTAGAGCCAAAGCTGAAAGAGCGATGAATCATCGTTTAGAAGGCGGTTGCCAAGTACCTATTGGTGTGTTTGCAGAGCTAGAAGACGACACCATTCACCTACGTGGTTTGGTCGCAGAGTTAGATGGTTCTAAAATATTAACTGCATCAGGTTCGGGTAGTATTAATGAACCTGAAAAGCTAGGCATTGAAGTGGGCGAGGCCTTGTTAAAGCAAGGCGCAAGTGAGATTCTTGACCGAGTTTACGCAAACCAACCAGGCAAGTAATTTCTAGCCATGCTAACGCTTTTAAACACAAGGCCTGCGCATCAAGCAAAAGCATTAACTGCGTTAGTTTCCCAGCAAGGTTTTAACAGCCTTGAATGTCCTGCCTTACAAGTTAAGCTGAAATCGTTTGAAAGCCAAAAATCGCCAGGGGTGGGGTCGAGCGTTATCTTCATTAGTGCTAATGCGGTTAGCTTTTACCTGAAAACCCTTTCTGAAGATGATTTAACTGCGTTAAAACAAGCAACTTTATACGCCATTGGTTCGGCTACGGCTTTATCTTTAGCGCAACAAGGTCTTAATGCTCGCCAGCCTAGCCAAAGCTATGACAGCGAAGCCTTATTAGCTTGTTTACCAGGCAATTTAGCCGAGCAGCCTTATTTTATTGTGAAAGGGGTTGGTGGTTTAGACACGCTAAAAACCGCTTTGCTTGAACGTGGCGCAAGCTTGACTTTAATTGAATGCTACCAGCGTTTACCTGCTCCGTTTTGTCAGGCAGTTTGGCAAAGCTTTCAGCAGGTAAAACAACCCGTGGTATTGTTCACCAGCGTTGAGTCTGCAGAGGCTTTGTTGTCTAAGCTATCTACAAAGCAAGTTAAAGCGCTGCTGGCAAGGCCTGTTATTGTGTTCAGCGCGCGAATTGAACAAGCCTTATTGCAAAAAAGCTGGCAAGGATCTATTTTCCAAGTAAAAAAACAAAGCAATGAAGGTATTGTAGAATGTCTTAATGCCATTCAAGGTACTGAATTGGTTGAATTAACCCCTTTTTAAGTGAGTAAGTTATGAGTTCTGGCAAGCAGCCTATTAGTCCTAATACAAGTCGTCGAGTGATTGATGTTGAGCCAGCGGTTTCTACCGAAGCGGGTACGGGCAAGGCGTCTAATAAACAGTCGTCTTTCGCCTCCTCTGCCAAAGCCTCCGTAAACCCTGATAAACCTTTGAAGTTAAAAGGAGGTTTTTTTAGCTGGCTAGACAACTTTTCCATGAAAAAGTTTTTACTAAAAAGTATGCTGATATTGGTTGCCTTTGTTGTATTAATGGCCATTTATATCTCGTGGTCTAGCAAGGAAAGTAAGTGGCAAGTTGAACATATTAACCACCTGCAAACTGACGTATCGAACTTGAAAACCAAGCTAAAAGAGCTGGCACAAAAACAACAAGATACCCAAGAAAAATTAAATAATTTAGTCAGCAATCAAGTCGTACCCGCACTGGCGATAGCACCAACAAAAGGCGCCTCGAGGCCCGAGTCAAAGCTTGCTAAACAGTCTGTGGAGGCGTTAGACGAAAGTGAGGTAAGGGTAAGTCCTGTTATTAAGCCTTTGTTCGCTAAAAAAGCATTGGCCGATCAAATGCAACAGGTAGAGGCTGAAATAAAAGCACTACAAGAAGCGTTGACGGGTGTTGTTCAGCGCTTGAATAAACAGCTAGCTTTAGCGCCATCGAATAGTCATTATGTTAAAACAGATGTGTCTGAAAATTTTGTAGTGGAATTAAAGGTGTTAAAAGATAGCCAGGCAGCTCTACAAGAGCAGTTTCAAGTTTGGTCACAAAAAATAGAAACAGCATTGTTAGCAAGCCAGGCTGCGAATGAAGCCTTGAAGTCTGAAAAGAAAGTCGTGATAGACAGTATTAATGGCTTAACGAAGTTATCACCTATGGAAGTACAAACTTGGGTATTACAAATTAATAACCAATGGTTGTTTGTCGGTAACAAAGCCTTAACCATTAATAGTCTGCAAGCCTTATTGCAAACGCTGATGTTGTCTGAACTCCCTAATAAAATGAATATTATTAATGATATTCATAAAGACTTAACCCACCTAGACCAGATGTCGACAGCGCAAGCCCACGATACACTTGTGATAGCTGTGTCTAGTTGGTTAAAGCAGTTAAAGATTAGCCCTGTTTCACCCAAAGTTTCACGTGAAACGACAGAGAAGAGCCTAGCGGAAGGTGCCCCTAATACGATGTCTGACAGTGTGTGGTCAAAAATTAAAGAGCGTTTTTCCACTTTATTTACGGTTAGGAAACGAGCCTCCCAGGAAGACTTATCTGACGTGGCACGTGAATTACAAGTGGGTTTGGTGAAACAGCGTATTTTATTACAAAGCGAACAGCTTAGCTGGGCACTTAATAGTGGTAACTTTGTGGTGGCTAAACAAAGTATGGAAAACCTAACTACCTTGATTGAACAGTATGCTCCTGCTGAAACTTTAGCCTGGCAATCATTTCAAAAACAGATTGCAAGTGTCTTGGCAGATAAAACGAATCAAGTACGTCAACCACTCTTTATTACGGGAGCGAAGTAATGTCAAAAATGGTTAAGTGGGGTATTTTATTGCTGCTAACTACCTTTTTAACCACGCTTGCTTTGCAAGATAATGGCAAGGTTTCTATTGTGTGGGGCGACTGGATTATCGAAACTAGCTTGTCACTAAGCTTGGTATTAGTGGCGGTCGGTATTGTTACTTTAATTGGGTTGGTTCGCTTTTGGTCCTGGTTGGTTAATTACCCAAGTCATTGGCGACAAACGCGCGCCTTAAAACGTCAGTATAAAGCTGAACGCACTATGTCTAAAGGTTTAGTGGCCATAGAATTTGGTGATTGGAAGCAAGCAGAAAAACAGCTTATTAAAAGTGCTAAATATTCTGATTCAGGGCTGATGAACTTTTTAAGTGCGGCTAAAATGGCACACAATCAAGGAGCATTAGATCGTCAAGATCAGTATTTTGCACAAGCAAAAGCTGCTTACCCAGAAGAAATGGAAATGATTGGGTTAATTGAAGCCCGTTTAATTTCTGACCAAACGCCTAAAGAAGCCTTGATTATTTTAGAGACTCTTTTTTTACACAATACCACTAATAGAGCAGTATTAGCCGAATTTTCAGGCCAACTGGCTAGGCAGGAAAATTGGGAAAAGTTAGCAGAAATATTGCCTTATGTTAGGTCTAGTTCAGCGATAGATAATAGCGAAATAGATCGACTAGAAGGGTTGGTCGCGGCAGATAAAGTTGCCAATGCGACTGACAGCACACAACTGGAAGCGCTATGGCAAACCTTTAAACCAAATAAACAATTACAGCCTAATATATTGGCGGAGTTTGTAGAGCAGAAAATAGGCTGGGGACAAGAGGCAGGTTTGGCGGCTTTAATTGTGAAGAGCTTAAAAAAGCAATGGAACGATCGCCTAGTTTACCAGTATGGGCGCTTAAGAGCAGAAGGTTCAGCCGAGCGCTTAAAAGTGGCTGAATCCTGGCTAAAACAACACCCTGATGAGCCTGTGTTATTGCTAACCTTGGGTCGTTTGGCGTGTCAGACTAAGCTTTGGACGAGTGCTCACAATTATTTTAAAGCCAGTTTAGCCTTGAAGCCCGAGGTGGAAACCTATCATGCCTTAGCCGGTTGTTACGAGCAGGAAGGGTTGGAATCTCAAGCGGCTTTGACCTATAAGCAAGCGGTGCAGGCATTAGAAAAGAAACGTTAAAGTTAGTCTTTGCTCAAGTTTGAATATTGTCTGACGATAACCTTTTTGGAAACAAATTTTTTAAAATGATGAAAGGAGAAGTGCAATGGAAATTTCACCCAATGCCGCTGTGAGCATGGCAGTTAATATGCAGCAAGCAAACGTAAAAGAAGGTGTACAGGTATCGCTTCTCAAGAAAAGTCTAGATATGCAGTCTCAAGCGGCTTTAGCTTTAATAGAAGCCATTCCAAGCACACCTTCTACAGCAGGGCTACCCGCAAACCTAGGTAATAACATTAACACCACCGCCTAATTTAGCCCAACTTGTAAGCGGTGAATGGCTTGCAATTGGTGAGGTTTACTTCATACTTTAAAGTGCATTATGCATTAAAATAATGGTTCACCTTAATGAGCTGCTTGTTTTCGATGATGCATTTTACCCAGCCAGTCCCGCTTAGCCTATATGTACACTATCCTTGGTGTATTCAAAAATGTCCTTACTGTGATTTTAATTCTCATACGCTAAGAGACGATTCGGAACGAGCCTATCTTGATGCGATGATTGTGCAACTAGAACAAACCTTGCCTTCTGTTTGGGGGCGACCCATTCAAAGTATCTTTTTTGGCGGCGGCACGCCAAGCTTAATGTCTGAAGAAGGCTTGAACTACTTTTTATCTAAAGTACGCGCACTACTGGGCTTCCAACCTTCTATCGAGATCACCTTAGAAGCCAATCCAGGTACGGTCGACTTTACAAAGTTTGAAGGCTTTCGTCAGGCAGGTATTAACCGTTTATCGATGGGAATACAAAGCTTTGATGATGAAAAATTAAAAGCTTTAGGTCGTATTCATTCAGCTGAGGAAGCTTATTTAGCGGTTGAATCGGCTAAAAAAGCGGGGTTTGAAAAGCTTAACCTAGATTTAATGTTTGCCTTACCTGATCAAAGCTTGGCAGAAGCCATTCATGATGTTGAAACTGCCATTACCCTAGCGCCACCTCATTTATCTCATTACCAGTTAACGCTAGAGCCTAATACCCCTTTTTATAAAAACCCACCTATTTTGCCTGCCGATGATTTAGCTTGGGAAATGCAGATAGCTTGCCAAGAAATATTGTCTTCAGCTAGCTATCAGCACTACGAAGTATCTGCTTATGCTCAAGAAGGTCATCGTTGCGTACATAATACCAATTACTGGCAGTTTGGCGACTACATTGGTTTAGGAGCAGGCGCACACGGTAAAATTACAGATCCACCGCAGGGGAAGGTTTGGCGTACGCAAATGCCCGCTTCTCCAGGCGGTTATACGGACATGATTCAGTCTAAAAAAGAGGGGCGGAAACAGACCGTCTCTGCTGAAGATATTATTTTTGAGTTTATGTTAAATACCTTGCGTTTAGAAGAGGGGGTGGATTTGAGCTTATTTGAATTGAGAACGGGCTTATCCTTAAGTTTACTGGAAGCGCCTTTGGCAGTGTTAGAGCAAAAACAATGGGCTGTTTGGTCAGATGGTCATGTATCTTTAACTTCGCTTGGTAAAACGTTTTTAAATGATGTTTTACAAGTATTTATGGTCTAGGATGTGAAATGAAAAATACAAATCATGTAAATCAAAAGGCGCTACCTGAAAGCGAAGTTACTGCCGAGCCCGCTCTATCCAAAAAAGAGCAGAAACATAGTAGTAAAACACCGGGAAGTCGCATAAAACATCATGTGCATAGAGTCTCTAAGCTGACGATTATCGCTGTCATAATGCCTTTAATTTTAATTGCTGCCGCTTGGTTTGGCGTACGATTTATTAACTTTGATCCTTATAAAACAGATTTAGAAGAACTTTTTTTAAATCAAACGGGGCAAACCTTAAAAATTAATGGTTCTATTCGACTTTCATTATTTCCTTTTCAAGCAACTTTGACCGATATCGAGGTTAAGAATAAACCTGGATTCCAAACAAAAAATTTATTAGAAATTGAATCACTTGATTTAGGTTTATCCCTATGGAAATTATTTATTCATCAAGAAGTGATGATTGAAGGCATCGAGGTAGATAAAGCGAGGCTATCTTTAGAAATAAATAAAGCAGGAGAAAACAACTGGAATTTTTTAAACTCGTTATCTAGCTTAGTGCCCTCCAAAACAGGGTTTTCTAATGCTAGCTTTCAGTTAAAGCCAGTGAGTATTTCAACCGAAGTTGGGAAGAGTACATTTTTTAATCGCTGGGGAATAAGAACACTTATTCTTCAAAACGCTGAAATTAATGCTCATGATTTTTCTAAAAATAGACACTGGCATGCCTCAGATATTGACTTTGTCGCCTTCGATATTCGTCCAAATACTTCCTTTTATGCCATTTCTAGGTTTAATTTTAACGCTGACGAACATGCTGCTCAGTATGAGTTTCAGCTTTCCAGTCAGTTAACAATTTCTCAAAATCTTCAAAAGTGGGCTGTGTCTGGCTGGGATGGCACAATATACATTTCTCTTCCTGATGAGTTCGATGTTCCCAAGGTGCGTTTAGAAACACATGGCGACCACCTTAGTTGGAATCTAAGCCATCAAAATATAACAATTAATAATGCTAGTTTAAATTCACAAAAAGGGCGTTTATCCACCACTTTTTCATTGAATTATCAGAATAAAATTACCAGTAAAGGTTGGTTTAGTAGTGAAGGGATAAATCTCCAAAAATGGTTTAGGCATACGGGGGTTGAATTACCACAATTCGTTAATAATACCGTGTTGAAGAACTTGCAGTTAAGTTTAAAATGGGTGCAAAATTCAGAATCTTTAGCGTTAGATTCCATTAATTTGAAATGGGATAAAAGCCAGCTTACTGGGAGAGTCTTGCTACAAGATACTCATAAATTACATTCAAAAATTCACTTTAATTTAGGTATTGATCGGCTGGATTTAGCCCTATATAAGGCGGTGAAGCATTCAAGCAAGGGAGCGGTAACAGGTAAGTTGCCTGAACCAGTTGAAGTCTATCTACCCATCAGCTTACCCATTCATGTATTACGTGAAATGAATGTTGAAGGAAAACTAAAAATAGAACATTTTAAGGGGTGGGGGCTTTCTACTCAGCAAGTAGAGATGACTTTATTTGCTGATAAGGGGGTGGTCGACATTGCCCCGTTAGATGCCCATTTGTATCAAGGCTCTCTTAGTTCTAAATTTCAACTAAATGTACAAGGAAAAACACCGTTATATCATTGGCAAGGTAGAATTAATCGTATTGAGATGAAGCCTTTTTTACAGTCTGGCTGGGGCTATGTTCATTTAAGTGGAGATGGTTCGGGGCATTTTAATGTAAAGTCTTCTGGTGTTAATAGTCAGAATATTAAAGAAAACTTGTCAGGAAGCTTTGGCATTACCATGCAAGAAGGGAATTATCAAGGGCTTAGCTTGAACAAGCTAGCTAGGGGTAAAAAGCGATTGGTATCAGATAAAACCCCTTATCAACAATTAAGGTTAGAAGGGCAGATCTCTAGAGGCATATTTAAAGCGAAGCATTTTAATATTCAAACGACTCAATCTAGCGTGATTGGTGTGGGGAACTACAATTTAGGTAAAAATAAACTGGATATGAGGTTGTTTGTGACCTATCACACTCCGCCGAAGTATTTAAAAGTATTAAAGGGCATAGAACTACCTATCTACATTAAAGGAAAACCTAATGAGGCTCGCTGGCGTATTCAGTGGAAAGGTATTTTAGGTAAGTAGGTTGCTAGCTTATTTAATTTAGCTAGCTTGTTTAACTGGTTGTAATCAACCGTCTATTTAGTCACAAAAATAAGATCCCAAACACCATGCCCTAAATTTTGACCCCGTTTTTCAAACTTGGTTAAAGGGCGGTAGTCTGGGCGAGGCGTATAGTTTCCTTCGCCTGATAGGTTGCTATAATCTGGTGCAACACTCATCACTTTCATCATGTAGCGAGCATAGTCTTCCCAGTCGGTCGCCATATGAAACTGCCCGCCAGCTTTTAAATGGCTGGCAATGGTAGCCGCAAAAGGCAGTTGTAAAATTCTGCGTTTTTTGTGTTTAACTTTATGCCAAGGATCTGGAAAAAATAGATACAGGGCACTTAAACTATTTTTAGGAATCATCTTGCTCAGTACTTCAATGGCATCTTCATTAAACACACGAATATTGGTTAAGCCTTTTTCTTGTACCAGCTTTAATAAAGCGCCTACACCAGGGCGATGAACCTCTATGCCAATATAGTTTTGGCGTGGGTTGGCTTCTGCCATGGCAGCTAAGCTTGAGCCCATACCAAAGCCAATTTCAACAATCGTGTCGGCTTCTCGGTTAAACAATTCAGTTAAGTTAAGTAGCTGGTCTTCTAGTTCCAGCCCGTACTTTGGCCACATGGCATCAATGGCATTTTGTTGCGCCTGAGAGAGCCTACCTTGGCGTAACACAAAGCTCTTAATACGTCGCTTTTCAGCGGAGACTTCTGTGCCATCATTTTGTAAAACTGGTTCAGCTTGCTCTGTTGAATTGGTTGGGTTATGAGAAGAAGACATGGTGTAAAATACTCAATTTAATAAGGGCATAGTATAGCTGAGTGGATGTTTCAGTCATACTACTTTATGGAGTTTAGATGTCATTTTCAAAACAATTACTCGCATGGTTTGATGAGAACGGTCGTTTTGACTTACCTTGGCAACAAAATAAAACGGCCTATCGGGTATGGGTGTCTGAAATTATGCTTCAGCAAACCCAAGTGACTACGGTTATTCCTTATTTTGAACGTTTTATGCTCAGCTTCCCCTCATTAGAAGACTTAGCGAAAGCTTCACAAGATGACGTGTTGGCACATTGGTCTGGCCTGGGCTATTATGCCCGTGGGCGAAACCTGCATAAAGCGGCTCAGCTTGTCCAAGAAACCTATTCAGGTACTTTTCCTACCACTTTTGATGAAATTGTCGCCTTGCCGGGTATTGGTCGCTCAACGGCAGGTGCTATTTTAAGCATTGCTTATCAACAGAAAGCGACTATTTTAGATGGCAATGTTAAACGAGTATTGTGCCGGTATGATGCGGTTGAAGCTTGGGCTGGTTTAAAGCCAATAGAGCAAAAGTTATGGGAAAGGGCCGAAGAACTGATGCCTTGCAATCGTTATGATGATTACAGTCAGGCTTTAATGGATTTGGGGGCGACGCTTTGCAAAAGAAGCCAGCCGGCTTGTGGGCGTTGCCCATTAGTCAATGAATGTAAGGCATTTTCGACAGATAGTGTGGCGAAGTTTCCTTATTCAAAACCCAAAATAGACAAGCCAATACGTCCTAAGCTATTTTTGATATTAGTTGATTTGGATGGCAAAATTCGACTTCAAAAACGACCTCAAAAAGGTATTTGGGGTGGCTTGTGGAGTTTGCCACAGTTTGACGGTGAGACAGAATTTAAAACAATTGTGTCAGAGTTAACTTTATCTGCGCAAGATTTGCTAAAATTAAAAAATATAAAGCATTCTTTTACGCATTACCACCTGGTTCTACAGCCCAGAATATTATTTTGGAAAAAGCATTGTAGTCATACAGGGGTAATGGGGAAAGATTTCAGCCTATCACAAGCTTATGAATTGGGGTTACCTGCTCCTATTCGTAAGCTATTAATCTCTATTGAGGGTCAAATTAATGTCAAGAACAGTTGAATGTACAAAAATGGGTGAAGCACTCGAAGGTTTGGACTTTGCGCCTTTCCCTGGAGAGCTTGGACAAAGAGTGTATGACAATGTCTCTAAAGAGGCTTGGAAACAGTGGCTTGCGCAACAGACTATTTTAATTAATGAATACCGGCTTTCTAGCTTGGATCCAAAAGCACAGAGCTTCTTAAAAGAAGAAATGCAAAAATTTCTATTTAGTGGCGAAGAAATTGAAATGCCAAAAGAGTTTAATAAAGATAGTTAAGCAGTGTAAGATAAGCTTAATGATTGTAAGGGTTTTTACTGAGTAAAAAGATGGCAAAATTACATAAAATTTATTTAGGGCGACAGCCTATATTTGATAATTCATTAAAAGTATTTGCTTATGAATTACTGTTCCGCACTGGTGCTGAAGGTGCTGCAAATGTGACTGATGACTGCCAGGCAACAGCACAGGTAATGATGAACTTATTTGGTGAGTTTGGTTTATCAAACGTTGTTGGGGAGAAAAAAGCTTTTATTAATTTTAGTGAAGACTTGTTGTTAAAAGATACCCGAAGTTTTTTTCCAAAAAGACAGGTTGTGATAGAAGTTTTAGAAACGGTTAGACCGACGTCTAGTATCAAATTCGTGTTGAAAAAAATATCTGAAGAAGGTTATCAGCTTGCCTTGGATGACTATATTTTTTCACCTGAGTTTGCTCCGCTAGAAGACTATGTTGATATTATCAAAGTTGATATCTTGGACGCTGGCCCTCAAAAAATGATAGAGAACATCCCTAAGTTAAAGGCAAAAGGCAAGCGCTTGTTGGCTGAAAAAGTAGAAACCAAAGAGCAGTTCGCTTTTTGCCAAAAGCTAGGGTTTGACTACTATCAAGGTTATTTTTTCGCTAAACCTAAGATTATTGTAGGAGAGGCTTTGGGCACGAATAAGGCTGCGATATTACAGCTTTTAAGCAGTGTCTATGATGAAAGCATAGATCTACATAAGCTAAGTGCAATTATTAGTCGTGATGTGACGATGAGCCAAAAATTATTAAAGATGGCTGCACTGGAAGATAGTCAGGCCGAAATTAAGTCTATTCATGATGTTGTAATTAGGTATGGTTTAACGCGCTTACAAAGCTGGACAAGTGTTTTAGCGCTTTCGAGTGATTCAGATAAGCCAACGGAACTATTGGTGACCTCTTTAGTGAGAGCTAAATTTTGTGAACTAGTCGGTAGTGCTGTTAAAGACTTGCCTAAAGACAGTTATTTTGTAGTGGGTCTGTTTTCTACTTTAGATGCTGTGATGGATAAGCCTTTGGTTGAGTTAATAGATGGTTTAGGCTTGTCTAATGCAATAAAGGATGCCTTGTTGACTGAAAAGGGCAGTTTAGGTTGTGCGCTACATGCGGTGAAGGAGATTGAACAAGGGGGCATGGATTACGCTACACCTAAAGGGCTTGATGTATCTGACCTGTCAAAAATGTACTTAGAAGCCATGAGCTTTGCGAATAGCTTAGATTTTTAGTCTTTTTCCCTTATTTCTTTAAAATGCTAAAGCTAAAAAACCTGCGTATCAAGTGATAGACAGGTTATTAGGTGTGCTTCAATAACCGTTAAGGCTGATTACTTGTGGTATTGTCCACTTAGTTCAGTCACGGCTTTAATGAAAGCACCAGCATGCTCTGGGTTCACCTCAGGGTGAATACCATGTCCTAGGTTGAACACGTGTCCAGATCCTTTGCCATACTTGGCTAGGATAGTACCTACTTCTTCACGAATACGCTCTGGAGAAGCATATAGGATGCTTGGGTCCATATTCCCTTGTAAAGCTACTTTATCGCCTACACGTGCTCTTGCATCGTCAATATCTGTCGTCCAGTCTAACCCTAGCGCATCACAACCGGTCGCAGCCATTGCTTCTAGCCACTGTCCGCCACCTTTTGTAAACAAGATAACCGGTACTTTACGACCATCATGTTCACGCTTAAGACCATTTACAATTTTATGCATGTAGTTTAAAGAGAACTCTTTATAGTCACGTGGTGTTAAGACGCCGCCCCAAGTATCAAAGATTTGAACAGCTTGCGCACCCGCTTCAATTTGTGCATTTAGGTAGGCAATGACTGAATCGGCTAGCACATCTAAGATATGGTGCAATGTTTTAGGTTGGTCAAACATCATGGCTTTGATGATAGCGTAAGTTTTACTTGAACTACCTTCTACCATATAAGTTGCTAGTGTCCATGGGCTACCTGAAAAACCAATTAAAGGCACGCTGCCTTTAAGATCTTTACGAATGGTGCTAACCGCATCCATGACATACCCTAGATCTGAGCCCATATCTGGTACAAATAATTTTTTAGCATCAGCCATGCTACGGATAGGCTTATCAAAAACAGGGCCTTCGCCTGTTTCAAATCTAAGGCCTAATCCCATTGCATCAGGAATGGTTAAGATGTCTGAAAATAAGATGGCTGCATCTAATGGGAAGCGTTCTAAAGGCTGTAAAGTCACTTCAGATGCTAGTTCTTTATTACGGCATAAATCCATAAAAGAGCCAGCTGTTTTACGCGTGGCTTTGTATTCTGGCAAGTAGCGGCCGGCTTGGCGCATCATCCATACAGGCGTGCGATCAACAGGTTTTTTTAAAAGGGCACGTAAAAAGCGATCGTTTTGTAATTCAGACATGTTTAATCCTAAAATGGTTAAGACTTAAAATAAAGGGTTATTCTACCGAATTACATTATCAGGCGGGGATTAATGTACCTGATTCAGGAGGTTAATTGCATTAGGAGATTGGATTCTAACGAACATGGCTCCCTTATAAAGAAAGCCGTAGCCCCGTGCTTCAATGGTTTTACCTTTTAAGGCCTCCAATTGAGCATAATTAAAGTTACCCCAATACTTCTTTGGTACCCGAATACCCGTGGTATCCATGTTTAAAATATAGTTTCGACTACTTTTACTGACGGTTAAAATTTTACCTGTATAAATTCGGTAACCATCATCGGCGGTGCTAATTTCACTAGAAATGGCAATAGGATATTGTAGTTGTGGGTTCTTTGCCTCTAAGCCCCAAAGTGCGATTTTAGCATTACGTGCTTTTTTTTCAGCTTGGTAATAGCAAATCTGATGAAGATTATTGTTGTGTTCACTTTTTGCCAAGGCGTAGCCTGATTCAAGCATCAGCTTATTCAAATTAATAATTTTACCTTTTTCTTTAACAAACAAGTGAACCAGACCACGGTCAAAGTCGTCGACTTTTTGAGTGTCGTATTCTACGCCAACTAATAAATCATGGTTAGCAAGGAGCTGATTAAGTTTGGTTTGTGATTGTTTCGCTAAAGGTTGTCCGGTCGTATTAAACTTTCGCTTTTTTTCTAGTTGTGGAGAGTTGACACCAATAAGCTTAAATTTTTTATTTTGGATAATAACGGCATCGCCAGCAGTGGCAAAGGTAGCGGTGACCCAGAGCTTAATATTTTTCGGTTGGCAGTCATCTAACTCGGCAGCTTGCACGGAGGTAAAATTGAGTAATGTAAGGGTAGTCAGTAGGGTGATTAGTGTTTTAAACATTAAATACTCGGCTTAGTTTATGGTACGTATGTTAAAGAGTTTACCAAACTAACAGCAAGTATCAAACCAATAAACGAATGTTGGAAGGTTAAATTTTAGGCATAAAAAAAGCTGCTTGAAAGTTCAAGCAGCTTTTTGGTGTAATCGAAAAGAATTTCGATTAACGGCGTAGAGAACCATACTTTTGTTTAAACTTCTCAACGCGTCCTTCTGTATCAACAAGTGTTTGCTTCCCTGTGTAAAAAGGGTGAGATGCACTTGAAACTTCAACACGTACTAGAGGGTAATCTTTACCGTCTACAGTGATGGTGTCACCAGAAGTTTTTTCTAAAGTTGAGCGAGTAACAAAAGTTGTTCCAGTAGAGATATCTTGGAAACATATGTCGTTATATTCTGGGTGAATGCCTGCTTGCATGATGACGATCCAATCGGTTATTTAAAAATGAAAGCGAAATTATAGAGCTAAAAAAATAAAAAGCAACTTAAATTGTCTATTAAGTTGAAATTAACGTTTCATCGCTGTAAATAGTTCACCATTGGTTTTGGTTACTTTTAGCTGGTTGATTAACGTATCAATCGCTTCTACTTCGTTATTCATGCCTTGCAAGAACTTACGTAGTATCCAGATATTCTTTAATTCTTCTGGCGTGGTTAGCAATTCTTCTTTACGTGTACCAGACATTTCAAGGTTAATAGCAGGGAAAATACGCTTCTGTGCAATGTTACGCGACAGGTGTAATTCCATGTTACCGGTTCCTTTAAATTCTTCAAAGATGACTTCGTCCATCTTAGAGCCAGTATCAACCAACGCGGTGGCAATAATGGTTAAAGATCCACCTTCTTCAATATTACGTGCCGCACCAAAGAAACGCTTAGGACGATGTAATGCGTTGGCATCCACACCACCTGTTAGGATTTTACCTGATGAAGGCACAACGGTGTTGTAAGCACGTGCAAGACGTGTAATAGAATCTAGTAAGATAACCACATCTTTCTTATGTTCTACCAGACGCTTTGCTTTTTCTACCACCATTTCGGCTACCTGTACGTGGCGAGTGGCTGGCTCATCAAAGGTAGAAGCAATCACTTCCCCTTTAACGGTTCTTTCCATTTCGGTGACTTCTTCAGGTCGTTCATCAATTAATAAGACAATTAGGTAACATTCTGGATGATTTTCGGCAATAGATTGCGCCATTTGCTGCAAGATAACCGTTTTACCTGACTTAGGAGGGGCGACAATTAAACCCCTTTGCCCTTTACCAAAAGGCGCAGCAATATCAATAATTCGGGTAGTGATATCTTCGGTTGAACCGTTCCCTAGCTCCATTTTCAAACGCTCATTAGCGTGTAATGGGGTTAGGTTTTCAAAGGCAATCTTTTTACGAGCAATTTCGGGGTCTTCAAAGTTAACCTTTTCTACCTTTAACAAGGCAAAATAACGTTCCCCTTCTTTCGGGGGACGAATTTTACCTTGAATGGTATCGCCTTTACGCAGCCCAAAACGTCTGATTTGACTAGGGGAGACATATAAGTCATCAGGGCCTGCTAAATAAGAACCATCTCCAGAGCGCAAGAAACCAAAACCATCGGGCAGTATTTCTAATGCACCTTCACCATAAATATCTTCACCTTTTTTCGCGTGTGCTTTTAAGATGGCGTAGATAATATCCTGCTTTTTAAGGCGGGCTAAATTTTCTAGTCCTTTTTCAGCTGCAAGGTCAAGTAAAGCAGCCGCGGACATTTTTTTAAGTTCGGTTAATTTCATAAGTAATTTCTTGGTTGATTTTTGTTAGAGATGTCTTTTAGATGGTCGGAAAGAAAAGCTTAAGCGAGCTAAGGGGTTTGGCACGCTTAAGATCTGTGCTTATAGGTTAGTGGTTAAAAATTCACTAAGCTGTGTTTTTGATAAAGCACCTACTTGAGTCGCAGCTACTTCGCCATCTTTAAATAAAACTAAAGTTGGAATACCTCGTACACCAAATTTTGGTGGCGTATTCGGGTTATCGTCAATGTTTAGCTTAGCAATTTTAACTTTGCCAGCAAATTCGGTAGAGACATCTTCAAGGATAGGGGCAATCATCTTACAAGGGCCACACCATTCAGCCCAAAAATCTACCAATACAGGTGCTTTAGATTGTAAAACGTCAGCATCAAAGCTAGCATCAGAGATAGAGATAATATTTTCAGACATGGTTGTGTGCTCCTGGAATAGGTTGTGCGGAATCAGCGAGTTTTAATTTAGATATACGTTGCCAGATTCGACAATAAATTTAAGAATGTTAAGGAAAGACCTTCTTCTTAACAAATTTATAATAGGCCTATTATTACACGATTTTTATTTTGTATGCAACTAGTGGGTAGTATTTTTGAAAAATAGTCGAGGTTTGTAGGAGAGTAGAGCGCGCAAATAGATTATTTAAGTATAATAATGACCCAAAGTTGTTCGCTCATTCTCGTTGGGTTTGGATAAATTATTTTTTAGATTGAGTAAGCAGGTTTTATGGATATTTCACATATATTAAACGGTTTGAATGATGCGCAGCGTGAAGCCGTGACGATTGAAGATCAGCATGCCTTGATTTTAGCTGGCGCAGGCAGTGGTAAAACCCGCGTGCTGGTTCACCGTATTGCCTGGCTAACGCAAGTAATGGGCTTTTCACCTTACAATATATTGGCGGTTACCTTTACCAATAAAGCCTCTAGTGAAATGCGTTCTCGAATGGAGGCCTTAATTGGCACCCAAGCGCAAGGTGTCACCATGGGCACTTTTCATGGTATTGCTTATAAATTGTTACGCGCTCATTATAAAGAAGCAGGCTTGCCATCCACCTTTCAAATACTCGATTCAGATGACCAAAAACGCGTGGTCAAGCGCTTGCTAAAAGCCATGGAACTAGATGAAAACCAATGGCCTCATAAGCAAGTTATTAGCTTTATTAACGGTGAAAAAGAAGAAGGGCGCCGCCCTGAACATATTGACCCTGGGTTTAACCCCTTTATTAAAAAAATGGTCGAAATTTACCAAGCCTATGAAGAGCAATGTCAGCGTTCTGGCTTGGTAGACTTTGCGGGCTTATTATTAAGTGCGCATGAACTATGGTTAAAACAGCCGCAACTGCTGGCACACTATCAAGGCCGTTATCGCCATATTTTGGTCGATGAGTTTCAAGATACCAATAGTTTGCAATATGCCTGGTTAAGCGTCTTAGCGGGTAATACCGGCAAGCTCTTTATTGTGGGAGATGACGACCAATCTATTTATGGTTGGCGTGGGGCTAAAATAGAAAATATCCGTCAGTTTGATGTAGATTTTGAAAACGTTAAAACCGTCAGATTAGAGCAAAACTATCGTTCAACCGGCACTATTTTGAAAGCCGCCAATGCCCTTATTGCTCATAACGAAGACCGTATGGGTAAGAACCTGTGGAGTGCGGGTGAAGAAGGTAGTTTAATTAAAGTGTACGAAGCTTTTAATGAATTTGATGAGGCGCGCTACCTTTGTAACCAAATAGAAGTCTGGATAGAACAAGGCGGTGCGCGTTCTGAAATAGTGGTTTTATATCGCTCTAACGCCCAATCTCGCGTGGTGGAACAAGCCCTTTTACAAGCCCAAATTCCTTACCGTGTTTATGGTGGTTTACGATTTTATGACCGCGCCGAAATCAAAGACGTGCTAGGCTACCTAAGGTTATTATTAAGTCGGGAAGATGATGCCGCCTTTGAGCGTATTTACAACCACCCACCAAGAGGCATCGGCAATAAAACAGCCGACCAAATTCGGACTCTAGCCAAACAGCAGTCTATTTCATTGTGGCAAGCAGCCAATCAACTGTTAGAAAATGGCTTAACGCCTCGTGCTAAAACAGCGGTAACTAATTTTTTAAGCTTAATTGAACACTTGTCAGCTTCTACTCAGAATGATGATTTACAAGACCAAGTGATGAAAGTCATCTCGCAATCTGGCTTACAAATGCATTTTGAAAAAGACAAGTCAGAACAAGGGCAAGGTCGCTTAGAAAACATAGATGAATTGATTAACGCGGTAAGCGTATTCAAACCAAGAGAAATGAATGAGCAAACTGAAGAACAAGCAGATGGTGAAGCTCAAATAGAATTTATGGATGCCATGCCAATGAATACTTTGGCCGAGTTTTTAGCTCAAGCCGCTTTGGAAGCAGGTGAACAGCAGGCCGATGAATGGGAATCTTCTGTGCAGTTAATGACCTTGCATGCCGCTAAAGGTTTGGAGTTTCCGTTGGTCTTTATGGTGGGGCTTGAAGAAGGGCTATTCCCTTCTCAACAATCTCAAGAAGATCGTAGTCGTTTAGAAGAAGAGCGCCGTTTGGCCTATGTCGGTATTACCCGTGCAGAGCAACAGCTTATTGTGTGTTATGCCAATCGTCGCCGAGTTCATGGCACCGAGTTTTACCCCCAACCTTCTCGTTTTTTAAAAGAGATTCCGGCAGATTGTTTAGAGTCAGTAAGAGTGACACAATCGGCACAGACCGCTTCACCGAGTAGGTTTGGTGCCAACCCAAAAGTAAACGAAAGTGAATATGCCATTGACAGCCGAGTGTTTCACCAGAAGTTTGGCGAAGGCACGGTTGTTGCCACTGAAGGCTCGGGTGACAGCGCGCGTATTCAAATCAACTTTAAGCATGCTGGCTCAAAATGGCTGGTTGCTGGTTTTGCCAAGCTTGATAAGCTTTGATGTTGGCCTGCAACCTTAAAAATCGCCAGGGGTGGGTATGCTTAAAACCGTGGTAGAGCAATTTGCAAAAACCAACGGTGACTTTAACCTGGTACAAACTAGGTTTGCAGATGATTTAGCGGTACAAACGCTGTTAAATTTGGCAGAACAATGGTTAGCAGTCACTGCGGCCCATCAAACGCTATGTTTTGTGGTGTTCGAGCCAGTGCCAATCTCTAAGCAAGCTTTAACAGCGCCTGCAGAACAAGAGGTTGCATCGCATTCACTCATTCAAAAAACGCTACTGAAAGCCCTGATTGAAACCTACCCTTTTTTATTACCGGGTCAACACTTGCTAACCTTAGTGCCAGGTCGTGTAAAGGTCTCTTTATGGGTCGGTGATCTACTGCCAAACCTACCTTTTTTAGATGCCCCTGTTCATTTCTGGCATCTTAATTTAGCAGAGTCGAGTGACTATTATTCACCTACCTTATTTAATCAAATGGCTAGGTTGGGTGTTGCAGGAACACAGTATATTTGTAACCTTGGGCAAGATGAACTTCAGCAAGAAATTCAACAAGGTTTGTCAAAATCTGGCTTTAGTGTCAACAAGCAATTGACTACATTAGCAGGACATTATCAGCATTTACGCGCCTTTTCTTCTAAAAAACCTTGGTATGCCTCGCCTTTAGCGATAGAGCAATCAAACGATTCAACCGCCTGTGTTATTGGTGCCGGTTTGGCAGGTGCGGCTGCCGCGTTTAAGTTAGCCGAAGCTGGTTGGCAAGTAACGGTATTAGAAGCAGAACCTAGCGCGGCGACCCAAGCATCGGGTAATTTGGCGGGGGCGATTCACCCGTTGGTAACCGCAGATTGGAATATTCGTAGCCAGTTTTATCATGCTGGCTATGAAACCACCTTAGCCTGGTTGTCAGGCTGGCTAAAGGCGGGCGAAATAGTGGGTAACCTAGACGGCTTAATGCAGTTGACCATGGACGATAAAATGCAACATCGTTTAACCAGTGCGATTGAACGAGTGGGCTTGCCCAAGGACTTTGGTTATTGGTGTTCTGCGGTACAAGCAAGCCAAAAAATAGGCATAAAGACCCAGTTTGAAGGTATGTTTTTTCCTAAAGCAGGCTGGGTAAATCCGAAGTCTATCGTAGAACGTTGTTTGCAACACCCTAATATTAAAGTGGTTTACCAGCAAACGGTTGAAAGTATTCAGCAGGTTGATGGCACGGGTTCATGGCAGGTTGTTAGTCAAAATACACAATATGAATCACAAATACTGGTGGTTGCCTCAGGTGGGTTAAGTCAGGCTTTAAATAAGAAATTAAATTTACCTGTTCGCCCGACCAAGGGGCAGGTAACGCAAATTGAAACGGCTGAAAACCCCTCTATTCAAACCTTAAAAACAACGGTTACTCATCAAGGTTACTCGGTGAGTGGTATTAATTTGCAGGGCAAAAACTACCATGTCAGTGGTGCCACCTTTGAAGCGCCAGACCTATCTCCAATGGCTTCAACAGCGTCTTACCAAGCTAACTTTGACATGGCAAGTCGTGCTTTACCGGGTTGGTTGCCTTCGGCGGAGTGTGATGTGCCAGGTTATTCTGCTAAGGTTGGTTTTCGCCCAACAACTCCTGATCATTTACCTTTAATTGGCGCAGTAGTTGATGCGGACTTTGCCAATAAACACTACTATATTCAGTCTCATACTCACTCAGCCTTTCGTTATCCGGCACAGCAATATCAACGTGGACTATTCGTTTCAAATGGACATGGGGCAAGGGGGTTAATGTCCGTATTTTTAGCGGCAGACGTTATTTTAGAGCAGGTGCAAGGCAGAGCGACAAACTATTCTTTGAGCTGGCTTCAAGCCGTTCATCCTGAGCGCTTTAAAGTACGAAATTGGCGAAATGCTAAAACGTTTTAAATATTGGCTTGAAATAAGCGGAAATTGAGAGCTTATTTAAAGTGGAATAGGGTCTTTCACTAAGGCTTAGAATACGTTATTATGGTGTAAATTTTCTATTGTCCTTGGTGCTTGTAAGCTTGTTTTAGCGTAGGTATTAGGCATTAAGGGTATTTTATGAAAGGAATAAGTATGAAGCTTAAAATAACACTGGCTTTTTTATTAAGCTTAGGTCTCGCTGGTTGTGGCGGAGAAGTGACTAAAGAAAAGTCTGCTGAGCAAGCTTTGGTTATTCCAAGCTGGTTACAAAATAATGCCGCTGATCAAAAGGGCATTAATGCCGTGGTTACCGTGTCTAATGTTTTAGGTAAGCAGGTGGCAATTAACGAGGCTTTTGCTGATATTGATGCAGAAGTTCAACTCTTATTGAATGAAGCTAGAGATGCTCAGCTCGTTAATATTTCAAATAAATATACAGGGCTTGAAAAGGATATACGTCTTCAAGTTGCGAGAGGCTTACCTGTTTTACATATTGTCTCCGCAAAAGTAGTGGCAACCTTTAATAACCCAAAAACGGGTGATATTTCAGTTTGGGCTCAGTTAAGCGATGCACGTGTATCAAAAGAATTTAAAGCATTATTGGCTCAAGTAGATGCCCATTTAAAGTATTACACTCATGTAAGCGGTAATGGCTCTAGCTTAACTCAAATGCTATCTATCTTGCCCGCCTTGCCTACATTGGAACTTCGTAGCAAACTTAAATATTATTTAGCAGAAATGGGGGCTGAGAACAAAAACATTATTTTACCTAATGATCAGCAGGCTAATTTGTTAGATCTTCAGTTGTCTAATAAATTTAGTGACCTTGTAATGACAATTGATGCAACAACAGATGACTCTTTGCATTATGAGTATGCGCTAACAAAGCAATTACAGAAGGTAGGCTTTAATTTAAGCGCGCGTAAACCTGATTTATTGGTTAAATACTTCATAGAAAAAGAAGATACCGTACAAAATGGTTTACATAAAGTAGTGCTGGTCACTGATGCTGAAATTGTTGATAATAAGGGCGTAACCATCGCGACGGTTAGCCAAGAGTATCAAGCGCTAAATAGTTCAGAAAAACTAGCTTTAGAGTCTGCTTTGCAACATTTTTCAACAGATATTATGGCCGTTGTCGTGGCATCGGCCATTGACTTTATGGACAAGGTAAATAGAGATATACCTTTACCAATAATAGATAAGAGGTAGAAATGAACAAATTAATATTATTAGTTTTGGCGCTTGCTTTGATAGCCCTAGCTATCACCTTTAACTGGGCAGGTAGTCGAAGTATTGCTGACTCTACTTTAGAGTATGTTAGTGAATTGAATCATCAATTACAAAATACAGGCGATGAGTTATCAGACTTATCTGATAAAGCCCAAAATCTTAAAAAGGATGCAGAATAATGAAAAAAATGCTTTTAAAAACCAGTTTATTAGCGTCATGTCTGACGATGTTATCGGCGCCTGTTATGGCAAATGACGGCTATTTTGGTACAGATCTAACGTTATCTGATCAATCTGTTAATCTAGGGTTATATTCTTTACGCGAAGGCGCGACTGAAATAACCACTCTCGGTGCAGATTATTACTTTAATTCTTCTGATGATAAAATGGCTGATGTCTATGGCGAAATTAGTCGAAAAGGAATAACGGGTAATGAAAACTTAGAGTTGGGGCTTCGTGGTAAGTTATTTTATGCCTCTCAAAATGCTAATAAACAAGATGGTCAGGCGGTTATGTTAGGAGTGAGTGGTCGCTATTGGTTCCCAACAGAGATGCCGGTTTCTCTTTCAGGTAACTTTTTATATGCGCCAGAGATTATCTCGTTTGGTGATGCAAAAGGTGGCGTAGAGTATAATGTTCGTGGTGAAGTGCAGGCTTTACCGAGTGTGGTTGCTTATGTAGGGTATCGATCATTAACCGTTGACTTTAAGAACAGCCGCAATTATGGTATGGACAATAGCTTTAATGTTGGTGTCAACATTGCCTTTCAGTAGGCGGTAAAAACATTAGATAAACCAAAAAAAAGGGCTTTAAAAGCCCTTTTTTTGTATCTGCTGTTTTGAAATAAGCATTTAAGATGGCTGGGTGAAGAGTATAAATTACGCTTGTATTTGATATCAAAGGGTTGATGTTTCACATGAAACCTTTGGTATCAACTTAACGCAGCCCTCGTTGCGGCTATAGCAACAAATAAACTAAGGAAAGCCTAGGGCTATCCTTTAGAATTTTGTTTGATAATGCTACTGGTTGGATAGCTCACCTTGCTGATACATCATTTCCATCCAGGTATCACGTAGCTCAGACAAGATTTCAATGGCGCTGTCTAGGTAGAAAGTATCTTTTTCAAATACTGCTTCTTGGATTGCCTTATCTGCATACTGGTACATGCCTTCTAAGTCATAAGCAAGAGGGGTTTCATTTGAAAATAAAAGTCTATCGCGTAGCGCATCTAAAATAGTCGTCATACGACCTAGGTGAAAGCCTTTTTCAACTAGGGTACCTGACTGGTGGCATACCTTAGCCAGGTTACCCTTGTCGACGACACCTTGTAGTAGTAATAAAATGGTTTTATTTGGGTTGTCAGCCAAATGCTTTTCAGTCTCGGGGTCACGGTTATAGTTTTGAATAAGAGGGGCATGTTCATCTGTTGCTATTGTTTGAGTTGTATTCATAGTATTATCCTTTCTGCTTCTAGTAAAAGAAAAGTTTAAAGATTCAAATAAATCTCTAAAGTAATTTAGTTACTGGTCGTATAGCAGGAGCTGTGCCACAATTATTTTTATAAACTCTTTTTGTAGGTTAAGTTTTTGTTTTTAAATATAATTAACCCGCGTGGTGAAAGGATTTGGAACCCAAAAATCGCCAGGGGTGGTCTCGCTTTTAAAGAGAATATTTATCAGGTTTGTGGCTACATAATTTTAAATTGTCATAAAAATGGCAGTGTAATTGGATTGCTGATGTGTTTGAAAAACTACGAAAGAGCTGGTGCGTCAATGCCAATATTAGGGTAGTTTGGACGCGAGTGTTTCAAGGTCGCCAGGACAACGACCTTGATAAGAGAAGGTGTATTTAAAGGTTAACCTGAACCGTAGCGGCGACTTTTTTAGCCTTTTCAACCGCTTCTTCAATGGTATCTGCCCTGGCAATCGCCACGCCCATTCTTCTTCTGCCATCAATTTCAGGCTTTCCAAACAAACGAATCTGCGTATCAGGCTCGCTTAACGCTTCTGCTAGGTTAGAAAAAGAAGTTTGTATCGATTTACCAGAAGGCAAAATAACACTCGAAGCAGACGGGCCATGTTGGGTAATGTTAGGAATGGGTAAACCGACAATAGCGCGCACATGTAAAGCGAACTCCGAAAGGTCTTGTGACATTAAGGTAACCAGGCCAGTGTCATGAGGGCGTGGCGAGACTTCACTGAATATCACCTCATCGCCTTTCACAAATAACTCTACCCCAAATAAACCTCTTCCAGTATCACCACACAAGGCTTCAGTTACTTTTTCTGCAACAGCTTGTGCTTTGTTTAATGCATTTGCTGACATAGCGTGTGGCTGCCAAGATTGACGGTAATCGCCATCTTCTTGGAAGTGCCCAATGGGTTCACAGAAACTAATGCCATTAATATGGCGAATGGTTAACAGCGTAATTTCATAGTCAAAGTCCACAAAACCTTCAATAATGACCTTGCCTTTACCTGCTCGACCACCTTCTTGTGCGAACTGCCAAGCACTATCAATATCGTCACGTGTTTTCACAACCGACTGACCTTTACCAGATGAACTCATAATCGGCTTAATCACACAAGGCATACCCACTTCTTCAATCGCTTTATCAAAAGCTTCTTTGGTGTCTGCAAATTGATAGGTAGACGTTGGAATATTTAAGGTTTCTGCCGCCAAACGGCGAATTCCTTCGCGGTTCATGGTTAGTTGCGTGGCTTTCGCTGTGGGCACAATATTAAAGCCTTCTGCTTCTAGTTCGGCTAGAGTGTCAGTGGCAATCGCTTCAATTTCAGGCACGATAAAGTCAGGCTTTTCTGCTTCAATAATCTTGCGGAGAGCTGGGCCATCTAACATGCTAAGGGTGTAACTTTTGTCGGCGACTTGCATTGCCGGTGCATTTTCATATCGGTCTAAGGCAATCACTTCCATGCCTAATCTTTGTGCTTCTATGGCCACTTCTTTGCCCAGCTCGCCAGACCCACATAATAGGATTTTAGTGGCAGTGGGTGAAAATTTTGTCCCAATAGTAACGGACTTATTCAACAAATTTTGAGACATGGCATTTCCTTTGCTACACCTTAGCTAAATAGACTAAACAGTGTTTAAAAATTGACGATTATAGTAACCAATATTATAACGGATTTTAAAACGCTAAATGCCAGATACAAGGAATTAGCAATGACTCAAGATATTTCAACCTTAACAAAACGTGCTTCAATAGAGCGTCTTGCAAAAGAGAGCAGGGCCTCTCATCAGCAGTTAAGTGACAGAAATCCCACTTTTCAGAACACAATGCAGAGCAATGCTAATGCAGTGCGTTTGAACAAGCTATTTTCAGATTTACAAAACAAATTCTCTGGCAGGCAAGAAGAAGTGGCGCGCTTAATTGAAGAGCAGGTAGCTGCCCGCACAGACGACCTATTTAAAAAAGCCTACTTTGATGCCTTAACCCATTTGCCTAATCGAGCTTATTTTAAAGACTTAATGGGGCAAGTCTTAACCCGAGCCACTGAAACAGAAACCAGCTTTACCTTACTATTTTTAGACTTAGATGGATTTAAACAAGTAAATGATTTGCAAGGACATCATACGGGTGACGACTTACTGAAACATGTCAGTGCTCGCCTAGTCTCTTCCGTACGTGAAAACGATATTGTTGCCCGTATTGGTGGTGATGAATTTGTCGTGTTGTTAACCGACTCGGAAGATGACAGAGCCGTTATTGAGCAAATATCAACTCGCATTATTGATAATGTTTCGAAATCTTATTACTTAAATAAAGCAGAAACCCGTATTTCTGCCAGTATGGGTATTGGCCTGTTTCCAAGCGATGGTAAAACTACTTCAGAGTTGATGGAAAATTCCGATGCCGCTTTATACTTTGCCAAAGAAAATGGCAAAAGCCAGTTTCGTTTTTATAGCGATATGGTTAAGCAAGAAGCCAATCCCTCTGCAAGCTTAACACTAGCTGAAGCAATTCAAAATAACAATATTTCTACTCAAGTTCAACCCTTGGTTGACCTGTTTGATAACCGCATTATAGGCGCAAGCCTACTTCCTTTCTGGCAACAAGAAGCAGCTGAACAAGGTACTTGGGAAAGCTGGCAAGGGTTGGTTGAAAGCAGTAACCAAGCCCTAACGTTAGGCAGATGGTTATTTGATTCTGCCTGCTTTTATGGCAAGCAATGGCAAAAAATAGACGCCCAATTTGAAGTGATGGTGCCCATATTGCCAGAACTGCTATTGCAGGAAAACAGTGTGACTAAATTAATAGCGAGAGCCAACCATTTTGGCATGCCCATAGACAAACTAAAATTATCTATTTCTTTAAAAGATTTAAACACAGGTTTGGTCGAAAAAATTAGCCAGTTAAGCAAGCAAGGTTTTCAAATAGCCCTAACCGATCTAGGGTCTGAAAATTTAGACATTAACCTACTGGCAAGCCTATCGGTTAACGAGCTAAGTTTTAATGGTGCGTGGTTACGTGAAAAAATGGCAAATCCACCAGGTCAAAAATGGGTGCAAGCCTTGATTCAAATGGGTAAAAGTTTAGATGCCATTATGGTAGCAACCGGCGTAGAGTCAGAAGCGTGTTACTTACAGCTAAAAGCCTGGGGTTGTGAAGTAGGGCAAGGAACCTACTGGTCTAAAGCTATTAATAGTGAAAATTTTGAATCCTTAATTAAGTAACTGCCAACTTACCTATACCTAGTCTAAGCCCAGAAACAGAAAAACCGCGCCGACCAAAATAGTCAGCGCGGTTTTTTAATGTCTTGAATAAAGCCTATTTAAGTTGCGATAAGACTTCTTTTTCAACCGCATCAATCTTCTGAGTACCATCAACACGAATATATTTCAGGCTTTCAATTTCTTCAGCAGCCGCAAGGTAAAAGCTAACCAAAGGTGCCGTTTGGTCATGGTAAACCTTTAAACGATCAAGTACCACTTCTGGTTGGTCATCGGCACGCTGAATAAGCTCTTCACCCGTATCATTGTCTTTCCCCTCTTCTGCTGGAGGGTTATAAACCAAGTGGTAAGTACGCCCAGAACCTGGGTGAACACGACGGCCAGACATACGTTTAACAATTTCAGAATCGGGTACATCAATTTCGACCACCGCATCAATTTCCACACCCGCTTCTTTTAGTGCTTCAGCTTGTGGAATAGTGCGTGGAAAGCCATCCAATAAAAAACCATTTTTGCAGTCAGGTTCCTGAATACGGTCTTTAACCAAGCCAATAATAATTTCATCGGTCACCAACTTACCGGCATCCATGAATTCTTTAGCCATTTTACCCATCTCAGTCTGCGCTTTAATTGCCGCACGAAGCATATCGCCCGTAGAAATTTGAGGAATGTTAAATTGCTTGGTTAAAAACTGTGCCTGCGTGCCTTTGCCCGCACCTGGTGCGCCTAATAAAATGATTTTCATGGTATTTTCCTAAAAAGAAGTATTAAAAATGATAATTGCTTTATTTTACCATACCCACCCCTGGCGATTTTTGGGTTTTAAACGAATCCAAAAATGTCATTTATTTCATTTTATACGATAGCTGTCATATTGTTGTGATTTGCAGTTAGACCTTAGTCGGTTACACTCAAAAACCTAAAAGACATTGCCCGAAAAGGGTTGTGATTTGCAGTTAGACCTTAGTCGGTTACACTTTTTTGATGTTCTTCCGTACAGTTATTTAGTTGTGATTTGCAGTTAGACCTTAGTCGGTTACACTTACTAACGAATATAATCCTACTGGTACACAGTTGTGATTTGCAGTTAGACCTTAGTCGGTTACACTGTACAAATTATCAAACATATCTAAGCCTTTGTTGTGATTTGCAGTTAGACCTTAGTCGGTTACACTAGCGCAGGCGTAACAAGCACCGCAACACCGGTTGTGATTTGCAGTTAGACCTTAGTCGGTTACACTTTAACTCTCTTGAATAGCGTGTCCGATACAGTTGTGATTTGCAGTTAGACCTTAGTCGGTTACACTGTAGTGGCTTCGGTTAATTGCTTGCGGTAGTTGTGATTTGCAGTTAGACCTTAGTCGGTTACACTCCGTACCAGTATTAGCCTACGCAGGCTTAGGTTGTGATTTGCAGTTAGACCTTAGTCGGTTACACTTGTTAACGGAATATGCCGAAGTAGTTGGCAGTTGTGATTTGCAGTTAGACCTTAGTCGGTTACACTTCAGGCTTTGAAAAGTCAGCTATAACGCTAGTTGTGATTTGCAGTTAGACCTTAGTCGGTTACACTAATACGCATTTGCTCATAATTACTCTCCTGGTTGTGATTTGCAGTTAGACCTTAGTCGGTTACACTAGATGCGTATGAATGGAAGGTTAATAGGTGGTTGTGATTTGCAGTTAGACCTTAGTCGGTTACACTTTAACTCTC
>WFMZ01000024.1 GCA_015484555.1 Hydrogenovibrio sp.
CTGATAAAACGATAAAAGTACTAAAACCAATAGCAGAACGAATACATACCATTACCTATGATAATGGACTAGAATTTGCAGAACACGAACGTATGGCCGCCGAATTAAATGCAAAAATTTACTTCGCACATCCATACTCCTCTTGGGAAAGAGGTATTAATGAGAACACGAATGGACTAATTCGTCAGTACTTCCCAAAAGGAACTGATTTTAATCTCATTACCCAAGAGCAGATTGATTTTGTAATGAACCGGCTCAACAGTCGACCCCGAAAAACACGGGGAGGAAAACAACCTGTTGAGCTATTTTTAGGAAAAGCTGTTGATTTATTAATGGCTTAAATAGATTTGCACTTAATATGCGAATTCAATTATTTTAATTCAAGTAATAAGTACAGTTTTCTACGTTTAACAATAATTAATAGCACAAAGCTACCAACAAAGCACACACACTACTCCTCTACGCAGTGTGCTTGTTGCCCTGTATGTCGGTGAGAGAAGTGGTAATTGGTCTTGACTTATAAATGACATTCTTCACAATGACATGTTTGTGCTGAGTTAGTTGGAGTGGCTACACTAAACCGGCACAAAGAAATGGAGTAATCTCACTACTTTTAAAGATTCCCCCTGTTGAATTGTAATCCCCTGTAAAAATAATTTGATTTTATAGAATACTTAAATATACTAGTTTAAGTGATGTAAGATTTATAAAAAAAGGAATAAAAAATGACAACAAATGAAGATATTGGTAAAACCTTAGCCATTGGAGATATAAGTTGTGAAGAGCTTTATGATAATGGCGATTTTCAATTTGAGACTGATGAGCAAGGCTATTTTTTAATTCGAGATGGTAAGAATATCTTGGAAGAATATCAAGAGGGTAACGTCACTTATTGTGATGTTAAAGAAAACGGAGATATTCATTTTGAAACAGATGAACAAGGTATATGCCTAATCCATGATGGTCAAAATATTATGGAAGAGTATCAAGAAGGTAAATCAGAGAATGCTGGGTTTACTGACAATGGAGATTTTTTCTTTGAGACTGAAAAACAGGGCTTCATCCTTATCTCTAATGGTGTAAATATCTGCTCAGAAGTATTTAAAATTAAGCAAGAGTCTGCCTTTGCCAGTGGTTATGAGAGTGAAAGGGTTGATATAATTGATTTTGAAGACGACACTGGTTTTCCTGGGTACAAATTTGTTACCGAAGGAGATGACACTGTTTCGCTTACCTATGAAGAGGTGGCAGAAATAGCAGGAGTCTCACCTACAGAGACAGACGATAAAAAAACGACAACAGATGAAGGTACAGGAGAAGTAGTTGAAGAGGCAGAAATCCAAACCAGTAGTGGTGAGCATAGAGTTGTAAGAAGGGATAGTGGCCAAATTCAAGTCTTTAACCTAGAAACAGGAGAGAAAGAAGTTGCCAGACCTATTTTGATTCAATTTAGTGATGAAAACTCTATTGAGTTTGACCGTAAGAAAGCTAACACCCGAGTGATAGGTAAAAAAGTATTGAATTGGGTAAGAGAGCATTAATTAACCTTAACCTGTAGAAGTTCAGTTTTAATCTGACAGCTCGGTAGTATTTAAAATTCTGTGTCATTTCATTATGATTATTCAAAAAGGAATGACACATGACAAAAACAAACTTCGATTTCAATCAAGCCCTTGAGCAGTTGCAAGCCGGTCAAGGTTTAACAGGAAAATACGGCGTTCTTACACCGTTAATTAAGTAACTTACCGAATCGGCTCTTAAGGCTGACCTCGATCAACATCTTGATCAGAATGATTCTCCGGTAATCCCCCCTAAAAATAATCGAGTTTAAATAAAAAAATACTATTACTTTTAACCAAAACATAAAAGGAAGGTCATCAATGTCACAAACAAGCCTGTTAGACGAATATCAAACAAACCTAACTAGAGATATTAATGAGATTAGACTTGAAGAATTTATTTTCTTAAACCTTGATGAGCTAAAATCCGCTTATGATGTCAGAGAGTATGTTTTTTCATTTTCTGACTATTGCAAGAAGGTTTATGGGCAGTATTTATTAAAAGTCCGCACCTCATCAACAAATAAGATCCTTAGTTAATCTAAAGCCTTATTGGCTTCTAATTTTACTGCGTACCTAACAAATCCTACCATTGATCGGCCGGACACCTTAGCAACTCTTACAGCATGGGAAATAGCTTAATCCCTATAAGCTCAAGTTAACCCAAGCCCCCTCCTTCTTCCATTAACTCCCTTACCACTTTAGGCAAAGACTTGAAGTTTATGCAAACCAATAAGCTTATTAAATCGACATGAACCTAAAACGTATCAAAATAATCGACATATCATCAAAATCGATACCAACCCCTTAATTAACAAGCTACGAAAGGTTTCGCTAAAAATAATTAATATTTTTTTCGTTTTTTTTAAGTCAAAGACACTATTACCTATAAGGATATTTTTCAGACTGTGATGCACCTTCTGTGAAACATTGAATTAAAGGGAATGAAAAGGAGTAATTATGGACAAAGCATATTTAATGACCATAAAAGAAGTCGCTAGCTTTCTAGGGATGTCAGTAACAACTATTAATAGAATGACTAACAAAAATCACTTAATTTTTGACCCCCTGTTCCCCCCAAAAATAAAAGTTGGACACAAGTTCATACGTTTTAACTCCGCAGAAGTGCAGAAATGGCTGGATAAGCAGCTAGCTCGAGGGACTGCTAAAACGGCCTAACAACTACAGAATTAAGAAAAAATAAGTGAAAGGGTGTCAATAAGGCATAAAAAAACCCTCTATAAAGAGGGTCGATTTAATTTGACAAGGCGACTACAGCGTAAGGAGGCTTGCGATTTAACATCATCAGGGTAACTAAGTACCCATTGCCACTCCCTTAGAAATTTGTGTAGCTAGGCTCGCTAAATTTGCTAATTCTGTAAAATATTCTTAACTTCAATTATACCCCTCGATGCAAATGAATATCGACCTTACCTGCAAATAATTGCACTGAAATGACTTACTATAAAAACATAAGTACAACGAAATACATTAACTATTACTAATCAGGATGATCCCGCAACCAATCCATCTAAATAATTTGACCATTCCTGCATCATTTTTGCACGTACATCTAAGTGTAATGCCTGATTGTAAACACCTTTGACACCACCCTGGACATGGGATAATTGACGTTCAATCGCATCAGAAAGCCAACCCTGCTCATGCAATAGCGTACTTGCTAAATGCCTAAAACCATGTGTCGTAAACTCTTCCTTAGTTATCCCTGATCGCCTAATACCTGCCAGTAAAGTCTCAGAGTTAATCGGCTGAAAATCCGATCGAGGACTCACAAATACCCACTCACTACGGGTATTAATTTCTCGTAGTTCACGTAATAAAGAAAGCACCTGGCTAGACATAGGCACCAAATGACCTTTACCCATCTTCATTTCACTTGCAGGTATTGTTATTAACTTCGTTTCAAAGTTAATATAATCCCACTTTAAACGAGCTAATTCTGTAGGTCGTAAAAAAATATAAGGAGCCATTTTTAAGGCAAATCTCACTGAATAAAACCCCTTATACCCTATTAAAACTCTTAAAATCCCCGCCACTTCATCAGGATTTACCGTGTGTGAATAAGCAACAGGCTTTTCTTTCTTAAAAATATCCTTGGGCAGGTCACGTGTAGGGTCATGTTTGCAGTACTGCATACCAACCGAATACCTAAATACACGACTAGCATAACCCCGCACCTTCTTTAAGGTATTCAACACACCTTTTTTCTCGATAATTTTAAAGACCTCAATCATCCTAGAAGGAGTAATGTCCTCAATATACTCACTGCCAATCTGACTAATCAAATGCTTCTCGCAACGCTGCTTTAGGTCAACAGTATAACCATAAGCCCAACTCTCCTGGTTGTGCGAAAGCCACTCCTCATACGCACCTAAAAAGGTGAGTCGATCAGACTCAATCATACGGCTATTGATTTCATCTTTACGAACAACGGTAGGGTTAACACCGCTATCAAGCAAGAGCTTAGACTCATCACGCAAAGCACGGGCACTTTGCAAGGAAACGCCAGGGTATTTACCTAGACTTATCATCGATGCTTTTTTATTAAAGCGATAACGAAAACGCCAAAACTTAGTTCCCTTGGCTGACACCTCAATAGATAGCCCACCAAAATCAGCAACGCGATAAACCTTGCCCGTAGCCTTTAACGCCTTAACCTGCACATTCGTCAACATTCTTACTCACACTTTTAACACATGAAATTATTTACTCACAATGCTACTCACTATTTTCAGCTTTGTAAAGAAAACAAGAGAATTATAAAGAATGTAAAAGGAGGTAGAAACAGCTAATAAACAGCGTATATACGCCGTTTAAAGAGAGTGTTTGATGTTATCAGAGGGGGTAAGAAATAAGAATTTGGCGGATAGCAAGAGATTCGAACTCTTGTTAGGGATAAACCTAAACACGCTTTCCAAGCGTGCGCCTTCAGCCGCTCAGCCAGCTATCCATGGCCAAGATTATATAGTGTTCCAGCTAAAATAGAAACTCCTTCCTGCCTATTATTTTTATAGCCCAGGCAAGTAGCCAATCTCTACATCATTTCAAGGTCATCTAAAACAACTTCTAAGCCTTTTTGAGCACAAGCTTCATCGTCCATGCCATCTGGCGCACCGCTGACACCAATTGCGCCATACAGCTTTCCTCCCGCCCTAATAGGAACTGAACCTGCCATAAAGGCGAGGTTTTCACCCAACTGTTGTAAAGGGCTATTTGAACGACTAGATAGCTGCGACCCTTTGACATTAAACATCACCGAGGTATAAGCCTTTTTAAAGCTAATACCATAGGAAACAGGAGGCGCAACCGTGTCTCTTAGCTGAACCTGAGGAATACCATTTCGATCGACCACCGTTACACTAATTGGAATCCCTTTTAAACGGCAAGCGGCAATCGATCCCTGTGCAATCTTAGTCGCCACATCTAAACTTAAACGGCTTACTTCTACTGTCATCGGCTCGTCGGCTTTTGCCACTTGACTCATGCTCATTGACAACAAAATTAGTCCTATCCATGTCTTATTCATTATTAGCACCCTGATATATCCTGTTTTAAACAAATTAACTCATTTAGTTAGTCCCACAAGTTAACGCCTATATTCTCAGTTTGCACTTTTTAGCATAAACTTACAAGGACATGATCGAACTAAAGATGCTTTCTACGCAACCGAAGAATTACCGCTATAATAGAAATCGTCATCCCTATTTATACTTTTTAAGGTTTACTCTGCCTATGAAAACTCGCTGTCAAACACCGGCAAAACTGATTCTAACAGGTGAACACTCTGTACTACACGGTGCGACGGCTTTGAGCCTGGCCATTAATATTAATACAACTTGCCAGTGTCTTTTTACCGCTTCCAAAACGCGTGATCAAGAAGAGGCCTACTTTGAAATAGAGTTACCTGATTGTAACCAAAAAGCTATATTTCCAGTCAAATTATGGCAAAAAATGGCCATTGATATCGAAAGTCGTTTTCAGTTATTTGAAGAGAACACACTGGCTATTAATTCTGTGTTACGCCAACCGATGGACTTGGTTTTGTGTTGCCTTTACTTATTTCACCAACAATACGCAATTAAACAAGGCCAGTGGCATATTAAGGTTAGCGGCCATACCTTAATTGGTAGAGGCTTGGGCAGTTCATCAGCCGTTATTTTATCAATATTGTACAACCTCTATCAACAACACGACTTATCCCCACCAGTCACTGAAATACTAGACCTAGCAACACGTATTGAAAACCGTCAGCATGGGCATTCAAGTGGGTTAGATCCTGCCACTATTTTATCGGGCGGCATGGTCGAATACTCTCTTGAAGAGGGTCTTAAAAAATTAGACTCCGAGCACTTTAAAGCTTGGGTTATTGACACCGGCCACCCACAAAGCAGCACCGGTCAAACAGTTAAATCCGTCATGGCGAACTTCCCTAAAGAACACTGTATTTGGCAAGAATTTAAAGCCGTATCAAGCCAAATGATGCAGGCCTGGAAAAAACAGGATAACGCTCAGTTTATACACTCACTCAAGCACAACCAAAAATTATTAGCAGAAATCGGTGTGGTACCTGGACGAGTTCAACAATTTATTAAGCGGCTACCTGAACATGACGTTGCTAAAGTCTGTGGTGCAGGTAGCTTGGAAGGTCAAGCAGCAGGCGTACTGCTTTGTATTTGCGATGAACCGCCCGTCGCCTTGTGCAAAGAGTTTGGTTACACCCTTCTACCGATTGAAATGAGCTTAAAAGGACCTGTCTGTGAAGTGGTTAACTAGCGCCCCCGCTAACTTAATGATAATGGGCGAGCATGCCGTTGTAGCAGGTCATAACGCTATTGCTACTGCCATTAACCAACGCCTAACCATTGAATGGGAAACGCGCGAAGACGATAGTATCGTCATACAGTCAGCGCTTGCTAACCATACCACCAGCTTACAGGAACTCGAAGACCACCCAAAATTACAATGGGTCATGAAAACCTTACAGTACTTCAAACCCCAACTGACAACAGGGCTCACTTTAAAAATTACCAGTGAGTTTAAATCAACCTTAGGTCTGGGTAGTTCTGCCGCTGTCTTAGCGGCTACTTTAGGCGGCATACAATGCCTACTAAAACATCAAAATGGTACCGCCATTTCAAACCAAAAACCCAATCAATATTTTGAAGAACTGTTCCACACTGGTTTGGCCATTATTCAGGCTATTCAAAAAAGGGGTTCAGGAACAGATTTAGCTGCCAGTTTATCTGGTGGGTTTATTCTGTTTAACCCCACCCAACAAAGTGTGACTAAACTTGATACAGCAGAGACCTTAAATTTATCACTGATTTACTGTGGCTACAAAACACCGACGGCACAGGTGCTCGAAAAAGTCGCCTTAGAATATAAAGACCGACCTGAAACCTTAGCCAAACTTTATACAACCATGGGTGCTTTAACCAATCAGGCATTTGAAGCACTTTCAAAAAATAAGCTTCCTAGTTTCTACCAGCTCGTCAAACAATACCAAGCAGAAATGGAAGCTTTAGGGGTAAGTGATGCTACGCTTAACCAAATTATCAAAGCAACGGAAGCCATGCCGAAGGTCCAATCCAGTAAAATATCTGGCTCTGGCTTAGGCGATTGTATTTTGACTTTTGGTGAACTGAATCAACAAAGTGATTTCATCAACCAGCTTAAGCCCATGAACGTACAAACTGACCGCCAAGGATTACTCTGCGAGCTTATCGAAGCTTAAAATCAGAACTTATCATTAACCGACCCTTAATTTAATAAAACAAACATTATGAACTCAGACATATCGCCCACACAATTTGTTAACCAAATACTCTCGCAAGCACAGCCGCCTACTCGCCCAGCTAAAATAGGGCAAACAGGCAAAGGCCGTGCGCCCGTTAATATTGCGCTAAGTAAGTATTGGGGGAAACGTGCCGTTGCACTGAACCTGCCCACCAACAGCTCACTATCCATTAGCTTACCTGGCTTGGGAACAGAAACGACAATAGAAATTACTGAAGGTTCGAGTGACCATGTTACTTTAAACAACCAGATTCTAGAAATAAGCCACCCTTTTGCACAGCGACTGAGTCAATATTTAAACTACTTTAGAAACCCAAACCAAGCCTTTAAAGTTACCACTTTTAATACCGTTCCAACAGGTGCCGGTTTAGCGTCTTCTGCTTCGGGTTATGCCGCTTTGGTATTAGCCTTAGATGATTGCTTTCAATGGCAACTGCCTAAACAACAGCTAAGCTTACTGGCCAGACTAGGCAGTGGCAGCGCCTCTCGTTCTCTTTACCCAGGCTTTGCTGTTTGGCATAAAGGCGTTCAAGAAGATGGTTTGGATAGTTTTGCCGAACCTTTACCGCAAACTTGGCCAGAGCTTTGTATTGGGTTAATTAAGGTTGATATTGCCGAAAAGAAAGTAGGGTCTACACAAGGTATGCAGAACACCGTAGAAACCTGTGAACTATATAGCGCCTGGCCAAAGAAAGCCGAACAAGATTTAGCCATTATTCAACAATCGATTGAAGATAAAAACTTCACCAGACTAGGGGAAACTGCTGAAAATAATGCACTCAGTATGCATGCGACGATGATTGCAACCTGGCCACCTATTTTATACTGGCAACCGGGTTCGGTTCAGGCTATGCAACAAGTGTGGCAACTAAGAGAAGATGGGCTTTCGGTTTATTTCACGATGGATGCAGGGCCAAACTTAAAGTTATTATTTTTAGAAAAAGAGGAAGCCAAGATTATTCAAACGTTTGGCAACATTCAAATCATTAAACCCTTTAAACAAGATTAACTAAAGAAAGTTAGTTTATAAGGCAAATAAGATAAAACAAATGTTTGAAAGGCAAAAATCGCCAGGGGTGGGTAGCCTATTTAAATGTTATAAATAGGCATCTTTAAACAAGAAGTCTTAC
>WFMZ01000025.1 GCA_015484555.1 Hydrogenovibrio sp.
TACTTGCACATGATGGAAGAAGCTGAAAAGCGTGATCACCGTAAGTTAGGTAAGTTACTAAATTTATTTCATGTTGATGAATTGGCGCCTGGTATGGCTTTTTGGCATGCTAAAGGCACGACTTTATATCAAATAGTTGAAAACTATATGCGCCAGCAACTGGTTGAGTATGATTATGAAGAAATTAGAACTCCTTTGATTATGGATCGTTCTTTATGGGAAAAGTCGGGTCACTGGGACAAATTTAAAGACAATATGTTTACCACTGAAACCGAGCATAGAGATTATGCGGTTAAGCCGATGAACTGCCCAGGGCATATTCAAGTTTATAACCAGCACTTACACAGTTATCGAGAGCTTCCGGTTCGTTTAGCTGAGTTTGGTTTGGTTCACCGTAATGAGCCATCGGGTACTTTACATGGCTTAATGCGCGTTCGTTCATTTACACAAGATGATGCCCATATCTTTTGTACGCCTGACCAAATTAAAGAAGAAGTACAAGCTTGTATTGATTTGGTATTTAGCACCTATGCAGACTTTGGTTTTGACAATATCCAAATTAAATTCTCAACACGTCCAGAGCAGCGAGTGGGTTCTGATGATGTTTGGGACTTGGCTGAAAGTGCTTTAGAACAAACATTGCAAGATGCGAATTTGGACTATAAGTTACAGCCTGGCGAAGGTGCTTTTTATGGTCCTAAAATAGAATTCCAATTGAAAGACTGTATTGGTCGTGTTTGGCAGTGTGGAACCATTCAGTTAGACTTCTCTATGACGCAAGCCGAGCGCTTAAATGCAGTTTATATTGGCGCGGACAATGAAAAGCATCACCCTGTGATGATTCACCGAGCAATTTTAGGTTCGCTAGAACGATTTGTCGGTATTTTAATTGAGCATTATGAAGGAAAATTCCCGACTTGGTTAGCGCCAACACAGTTGGTTATTGCTTCAATTGCTGGTACACATAACGAATATGTGCAAGAATTTGCAAAAAAATTGAAAAAACATGGGTTTAGAGTCGAATTAGACTTGAGAAATGAGAAGGTAGGGTTTAAAATCCGTGAGCATACTTTACAGCGTGTTCCTTACATTTTAGTTGTAGGCGATCAGGAAGTAACCGATGGAACGGTAAATGTTAGAGCGAGAGGGGGTAAAAACCTGGGTAGCTTAGATATGGACTCGTTACTTTCGTTGCTTTCAGAAGACGTTAAGCAGCTAGGACGTGTTGTAGAATAATTTTAAGTAGAAGTTTTGGCAATTCGCCAAAACTTTGATAAGAGGGTAAATACCATCGCAGTTAGAAGAGGACGTGGGCGACCACAACAACCAGAAGCACCTAAAGATAATATTAACGAAGCTATCCGTTCATCAGATGTTAGGCTAATTGACGCCGAAGGTGAGCAACGAGGTGTTGTGTCAACGGTAGAAGCAATTGCATTGGCAAAAGAGTCTAGTTTAGACTTGGTTGAAATCTCAGCGAAATCCAATCCACCCGTTTGTCGGATTATGGATTATGGTAAGTACCAGTACCAAAAGCAGAAAAAAGCACACGAAGCGAAGAAGAAGCAAAAGCAAGTTCAGGTTAAAGAAGTTAAATTTAGACCTGGAACAGACATTGGTGATTACAATGTTAAGCTTCGTAACGTGGTCAAGTTCTTAGAGAATGGTGACCGAGTTAAGGTAACCATTTGGTTCCGTGGCCGTGAAATTACTCATAAAGAATTGGGTATGGCTATGCTAGAGCGCGTTCGCGAAGACTTGAAAGAGTTGGCAACGGTTCTTCAGATGCCTAAAATGGAAGGGCGTTCATTGCAAATGATGATCGCACCAATCAAGACACAATAAATTCAAAGGTAAGCTTTCGAGCTTACTTTTAACCCAACAATAACTAGGTTAGTTTAGCCCTTTAAAAGGTTAATCTTCTTCTGGTGCAGCTCATTCAGTGCTGTTTATTGTCAAAGCGCTTTACCTAGAGATACTGGGTAAGGTTTATTAAAAAACTGATAGATAACAAATGTTATCTACTATTTGGAGTTTTAGCATGCCTAAGATGAAAACAAATAAAAGTGCTGCAAAGCGCTTTAAGAAAACTGGCTCAGGCCGTTTTAAGTGCAAACAATCGCATCTTCGTCACATCTTGACCAAGAAGTCGACCAAGCGTAAGCGTCAGCTACGAGCTAGTAGCATGATTCACGAAAACGATGTGGCTATGGTTCGCCGCATGCTTCCATACGCATAAGGGGTTGACAGATGGCAAGAGTTAAGAGAGGCGTCGTTGCACGCAGAAGACATAATAAAGTACTTAAACAAGCAAAAGGTTACTATGGCGCTCGTCGCAAAGTATTCCGTGTTGCTAAGCAAGCAGTAATCAAAGCAGGGCAGTATGCTTACCGCGATCGTCGCGTTAAGAAGCGTACTTTCCGTCGTTTATGGATTGCGCGTATCAACGCAGCTGCACGTTTAAATGGTTTAACTTACAGTCGCTTTATTTCTGGTTTGAACAAAGCCGGAATTCAAGTTGATCGTAAAGTTTTATCTGATGTGGCTATCCATGACGCAGCCGCTTTCTCTGCAATTGTAGAAAAAGCTAAAGCAGCATTGTAGTTCGTTAGTGCTATTTAAAAAGGGGACGTTTGTCCCCTTTTTTTTCGGTTACATTGCTAAGCATCTGATGAGAAGTTTGTCAGGTTTTTAGCAATATACCCATTCAAATCATTGGTGCCTATTGTCTAATCAGGTACGTTTAAATTAAAGGTCTTTTCGTTCATGCAAGAACAACTGCAGCAAATTATTAGTAAAGCCAAAGAAGCCGTTTCTACTGTTTCTGAAATGGCTCATTTAGATGAAATTCGAGTTCAGTACCTGGGTAAAAAAGGTGAGCTGACAGCGATGATGAAGATGCTAGGCAAGCTTTCGCATGAAGAAAGACCTAAGGCAGGCCAAGTCATTAACGAAGCCAAGCAAGCGGTACAAGGGTTTTTAACTGAAAAGAAAGAATCTATTGAAGCGGCCATTTTAGCGGTTCAATTATCGGAAGAGTCGGTAGATGTTTCCTTGCCAGGCCGAAATACAGAAATTGGCGGGTTACATCCTGTTACTCGTACTTTGCGCCGCATTGAAAGTATTTTTGCAAAAGCAGGTTTTGATGTTGAAACGGGTCCTGAAATTGAAGATGACTGGCATAACTTTGAAGCGTTAAATATTCCTGAAACTCATCCAGCTAGAGCCATGCACGATACCTTCTATTTTGATGAGAGCACCGTATTAAGAACGCATACTTCTGGCGTACAAATTAGAACCATGGAAAATAAAGATGGTCCTATGCGTATTATCGCACCTGGCCGAGTTTACCGCTGTGATTCAGATCAAACCCACACCCCTATGTTTCACCAGGTTGAAGGGTTAATCATTGAAGAAAATGCTAGCTTCGCGCAACTAAGAACCTTAATTATTGAATTTCTTCGTAAGTTCTTTGAAGACGACAACTTAAAAGTACGTTTTAGACCTTCTTACTTCCCTTTTACAGAGCCTTCTGCAGAAGTGGATATTGCGACCGACTTATTTGGTGATGGCCGTTGGATTGAGGTATTAGGTTGTGGCATGGTTCACCCTAACGTTTTAAAAAATGTAAACGTTGATTCAGAAAAATATACGGGTTTAGCTTTTGGTTTAGGCGTGGAAAGACTGGCGATGTTGCGTTATGGCGTAACGGATTTACGTCAGTTCTTTGAAAATGATTTACGTTTCCTAAAAGACTTTAAGTAAACCTGAAAAATAGCCTGGCGAACCTTAAAAATCGCCAGGGGTGGGTACGAATAAACTGTACCTTTGTGATTGAATATAAAAGAAAAAGACACCAAAATGAAAATAAGTGAAAGCTGGCTAAGAACTTGGGTAAGCCCTGATTGGGATACCGAAACATTTGCAGAAGAATTAAGTCTAGCAGGGCTAGAGGTAGATGGTATTGACCCAGTAGCACCTGCCTTTACGAATGTTGTAGTCGGAAAAGTACTTTCTGTTGAAAAACATCCAGATGCAGACAAGCTAAATATTACTCAAGTAGAAGTAGGCGAAGATGCGCCAGTACAAATCGTCTGTGGCGCTAAAAATGTGGTTGCAGGCATGATGGCTTGCTGTGCAAAAGTGGGTGCGGTCTTACCGGGTGATTTCAAAATTAAAAAAGCCAAGTTACGTGGCGTGCCTTCAAATGGCATGTTGTGTGGTGCTAGCGAAATAGGCTTGCCAGATGAAGGGGTTGATGGCTTGCACGTATTGCCAGAAGATGCGCCTATTGGCATGGATATTCGCGAATACTTAAATTTAAATGACCAGGTGATTGACGTTGATTTAACCCCTAACCGAGCAGATTGCTTAAGCGTGGAAGGAATTGCACGAGATGTTTCTGCTATTAGTGGTATTGCTCTTAAGCAACCTTTTGAAAATATGGATGTGGCCAAGTCAGGCGCCTGTTCTCAAACTGTGTCTGTGTCCGAATCAACAGATTGTCCTAA
>WFMZ01000026.1 GCA_015484555.1 Hydrogenovibrio sp.
ACATTTTATAGTAAATCAAGTTTAATGCGCTGAACTTTAGTGTTATCATTTTCAGTAATTATTATTAAATTTTATATTTTACTAGTCCGTTTTAGGCTAAAAATACAGTAGGTACCTCTTTTATGTTTTCGAACCAAACATTGACCCTTAAACTTGTTTATATTTCACTTTTTGTCAGTTTATTGGTGGCTGGGGGAGTAGGTTATGTTGCTTATTTAAACTCAGTGGTACCTGCTAAGCAGCAGGTAGAACAGAAGTTGCTGACGAAAATGCAGACCTTTATTGAATCGCAAATACAAATGAAAGTTCAAGTAGGAATCGCCACCGCAACAGCGCTGACCTTACAAGACAATATTGCAGAAGCCCTGGAAGTAGAAGAAAGAGAAGATATTATTCCCTTTTTTAAAAGTATTCAACCCTTGTATGCTGAACAAACAGATTATAAAAACTTTATCGTTCAATTAATTACAGCGGATGGGCGCTCATTGTTACGCTCTTGGGATATAGAACATTATGGGCTGGATGTTTCCAATAACCCCTTAGTGAAAGAGGTGATGACAACCCATAAATCAATTGGACATTTAGCTTTTGGTGGTCGTGGTGTCTCGATTATTGCCATGTCTCCGGTTATTCGAGATAACGAAATGTTGGGGATTATTTCCCTGATACAGGGCTTAAATTCAGTACGTCAAAGTTTCACTAAACAACAGGGCGGAGAATGGGTTTTATTGGTAGATAGTGACTATGTGAAAAAAAGATATGGTTCTATGCCAGTAGTAGAAAGGAACACGCATATTAATAAGCGTTACATTGTGGCAAATGACAAATGGTTTAAACCAAAGGTATTAGCGTTCCTGAAAAAAGCATTTGTTCCTGTATCTGGTGAAGCGACTAGTATTACCCAGTATGCAGATAAGACGATTGTTGATTTACCTGCTCATGATGAAGCTCATCGCGTTTTCGGCCGTTACATTTTTATTTTAGATCAGAAAGGTTTTAATGCCCCTATTCAGAAAGCCTTGCAATCAGTATGGTTATCGTTAGGAGCAACCTTGTTGGGGATTTTCTTTTTAGTCATGGTTATTTTGTATGTTGTCAGGCGTATGATTATTAAACCACTTATTAATATGCAAGCAACCACTCGAAATATTGTTGAAACGGGTGATTTTACCATTCGAAATAGAGTGGCATCTAAAGACGAAGTAGGGCAAACCTCTGAAGCCATTAATCAGTTAATTGACCAAGTAAGTCAAGGGCTAGAGGAAGCGAATAGTACGGTGAATGCGCTGGCAGAAGGCGACTTTAGTCAACGTATTGAAGGAAATTATCAAGGGGATTTGAATAATTTAAAAGAAGGGATTAACCAAAGTGCCGATAATATTTCTAGCGTCATTGGTGAAATACAGCATGCCATGCAAGCAATGAAAGCTGGTCAGTTTGATACAAGGTTAAGCAGTCATTCAAAAGGTGATTACCAGAAAATTATTCAAGATGCTCAAGATGCGATGAGTGACACTAACGCCGTTATTCAAAAAGTCAATGCGGTGATGTCGGATATGCAACAGGGGCAATTCTCTAGTCGTATTGATGTCGAAGCTAAGGGAGAACTGGCGGTTCTAAAACAACATATTAATGAATCTTTAGCCTCATTAGACAGTGCCATTCAAGATATTTCGGGTGTCATGCAATCACAAAGTCAGGGTGACCTCACTAAGGTTATTACCACTGATTATCAAGGCGACTTGTTAAAGGTTAAAGAGGCTATTAATACCTCTAACCAAAACCTATCTGGCAGTATTGCAATGGCGATAGATTCAAGCCACTCGGTCAATAAAAATGCCAATGATATTTCTGATGATGCCAGTAACCTAAGTGCCAGAGTTCAGCAACAAGCCGCGGCAGTAGAAGAAACCTCCGCAACTATGGAAGAGATGAACACCGCGGTGCAGAACAATATGCACAATGCGCAAGAAGTGACACAGGTTGCAGAAAGAGTACAAGGTGAATCGGTTCAAGCCAGTCAGGTAATGAGTAGAACGATTGAAGCCATGTCGGGCATTCAGAAATCAAGTAATGAAATTGCCGATATTGTGGTACTGATTGACAGTATCGCTTTCCAAACCAATCTATTAGCATTAAATGCGGCGGTCGAAGCCGCCAGAGCAGGTGATCAAGGTCGTGGGTTTGCCGTTGTGGCGGGGGAGGTTCGTTCCTTAGCGCAAAAGTCTGCCGATGCCGCGCGTGACATTAAAGGTTTAATTGATGCCAGTGTACAGCGTATCGAACAAGGTACTAAGTTGGCGAGCGAGTCTGGAGAGGTTATTCATAAAATTACCGATTCGATTACCGATATTACCAACATGATTCAAAGCATTGCCACCGCATCAACTGAGCAAGCGGAAGGGGTAAGCCAGGTTCACCAGGCCATTAATGATATTGACACGGCCACCCAACAAAACACTGTGTTAATTGAAAAAACCTCTGAAGCCGTTGGGCATCTGAATGAACAGGCAGAAGAGCTGAACCAAAATATGCAGTTCTTCTCGACTCAAAGACAAGGCGCGTTAGCACAGCAAACAACGCCTGTTTTACCTAGTCCAACTGGTTCAGCTGATAAAGAAGCTTAATTTTTACCCTGCAAACCCCGTTGGGTTTGTAGGGTAAAGTTTGCCAATGTGATGGGAAGTAAATTAGAAAGTGAGCCAGTCAGTAGCATTTCCAAACTTAAAAAGTTCGAGGTGCACTGAGGCAAGCTGTATTGCTGTTGGGCAGCATCGGGTCAGTAGCTAGGCTGTTAGCAGTACTATCGCATTGAGGCTTGTAAGTCTTTAACAGCCTTTGTATAGTCATCGGCGAGCGTGATAGCGGTGACAACTGCAATAGAGCTAACGCCAGTATTGGCAACAGCAGTGATGTTTTGTTGTGTAATTCCACCAATGGCTACCAAAGGTATCTCTTCCTTTAAAGCATTTACAATCGCTAATTCTTGAACGCCTTGTATTTGCCCTGTCATGTCTTTTGTTTGGGTGGGGAAAATTGCGCCCATGGCAATGTAGCTAGGTTGGTATTGTGCCGCTAGGCGATATTCAAAAATACCATGACTACTTAACCCTAGTCGAATGCCTGAAGCCTGCAAGGTATTTAATTCAGTTTCAGATAAAGCTTCTAAATCTTCTTGCCCCAAATGCACGCCATAGGCACCATGTTCAACGGCAGCTTGCCAGTAGTCGTTGATAAACAGTCTCGTATCAAATTTATTCGCTAATTGAACGGCTTGTTTAACAAGACCGGATATTTTCTGTATTGGAATTTCTTTAAGACGTAATTGAATGATCTTTAAACCCAGTGGTAAGAGTTTTGCTAGCCACTCAAGGGTTCCCACTACGGGGTAAAGTCCTGGTTTTTCACAGCACAGTGTGGCAAAGGGTTGCTGGTTAAGGGTAAGTGTATTTTGCGGATTAACCTGTGGGTAATAAGACTTTTCTATTGGAAAATTGGGTTGCTGAAAGGCACCATATTGATGTAGTTTCCCTTCAGAAAGCGATAAACCTTTTTGTATAAAAGCCTTGGCATGAACCAAGGCATCTTTTAAAGAGAGTCCTTTCGCTAAAAAACAACTAATTGCGGTGGCAAAGCTGCAGCCAGTTCCATGTGTAAATTGAGTATTAACTTGATTTGAGGTAACTTGATAAACAGCGGTTCCTTGTACGCACACATCTGTTTTTTGACCCAATTTATTTGAAATATGGCCACCTTTTACAATAATACTAGCATTGAACCTAGCTTGTAAAAATTGTGCAAGTACGACTTGTTCTGCAGGATTATCTTGCCAATGACTGTCTAGGTAGCTGGCTAGTTGTAAGGCTTCATCATAGTTAGGCGTAATGATATCTACAATAGAATACAGTTGTTTTAAAAGTGAGAATGATAGCTCTGCCTGTGGCTTATCTTGAACGGTTGCCTTGTAAACAGGGTCCAACACAACCACTAAATCTTCATAGGTTTGGGTGAGAGCAAATAGCGTATCTATTAGCCAAGACACCTGTTCATTATTGGCAAGTAAGCCAATTTTAATTACTTGTGGGGGGGTTGTTTCAAGCAAGACTAATAATTGTTCTTGTAAGACATGCACGTCTGTTGGGTTCATGGCCTCAAAATACTGATTATTTTGAGAGGTGTTGGCTGTGCTAAGGGTGCAGAGTTCAAGGCCTAGTGCATAAGCAGTTTTTAAGTCGGCTTGTATGCCAGCCCCGCCACTACAGTCAGAACCTGAAATACTCCATACAATAGGGGTTTGTACGTTATTCACGATATGATCTCTATTTATCTTGATGCCAGAAAGGGGTGCCCACAATAGGGGTAGAGGGGCTGGCTAAGTCTCTTTGTTGCATTTGTCCTGCACTGCGCCCATCTATACCCGCAATCATGGCCGCTTTAAAGGCGTTGGCCATTTTGATAGGCTGTTGTGCTAAGGCGACGGCAGAATTTAATAAGACGCCATCATAGCCAAGCTCCATTGCTTGAACTGCATGAGAAGGCTTGCCAATTCCCGCATCCACAATAAGCTGTAAGTCAGGAAAACGTTCACGAATAACTTTTAAGTTATAAGGGTTCATAAGACCTTTTCCAGACCCAATCGGTGAGCCCCAGGGCATTAAAATATTGCAGCCTGCATCGGCTAGACGGCTGGCTAAAACAAGGTCGTCGGTCATGTAAGGAAAAACTTCGAAGCCTTCTGCAATGAGCGTTTCAGTTGCTTTAAGCAGTTCAAAAGGGTCGGGTTGAAGATTGTAGTCATCTCCAATTACTTCTAGCTTTATCCAGTTGGTTTTAAATATCTCACGTGCCATCATGGCTGTTGTAATAGCTTCTTTTGCGGTGTGACAACCCGCAGTATTCGGCAAAATGTTTAAATTAAGAGATTGAATAATATTCCAAAAGTAATCTCCACTGTCATCTCCAGCAGATTGACGGCGTAAAGAAACAGTGACAATTTCAGCACCAGAAGAGGCAATGGCCTGCTTCATTATTTCTGGAGAAGGGTAGAGTGCCGAGCCAATTAACAGGCGGCTAGACAATGATTTCCCACCAATATTCCAAGCGTTATCTTGTTCATTCATTAAAGCTTATCCTTTCTTATTGACACTTAGTCGTACAAAATCGCTATCTTCAACCCCCTTGCATGGGGCTAACTACTTCAATATCATCTTTTGGCTGTATGATGAGTGTGCAATAGTTCGCTCTTGCTACAAACTCCCCATTCATGGCAACCGCCACTTTATCTTCTTGATAACCAAACAAGGTCAGTGCTTGAGATACGGTCTGGTTTTCGGGTAAGGCCTTTTTTTGACCATTTAGTAGGATGGATATATCGTTCATATAAATGTCTCTTTTTTGTCTATTGAGCCCTGCTATGGATTTTTAATCAAAGATTGTTAAAGCCTCTTCAACTATTGCAGGTGCCAATAAATAACCATGGCGATAAAGGCCGTTAATGACTGTCTTACGGGTAGATTGTTCTACCTTTGGCAGGTTGTTTTCAAGGGCTGGCCGGCAGTTGGTTAGCATCTTCACAATTCGAGCTTCTCCAAAACCTGGGTGAACGCTGTAAGCTGCGGATAGCAGTTCAAGGCTTGAGCGAACGGACATACCGCTTCGGTCCTCAGACTCAATTTCACTGGCACCAATGACATAACGATGATTCGGTCGAGGAACAATATAAATACGGTATCGAGGATGCATGAGCCGAATAGGTCTGCTTAAATTCACCGCTGGAGCATCCAGCCAGAATACTTCACCTCGCACACCTCGTAACCCTTTTATACCATCCTTCGCACCCGCGCCCCGGCTATCAAAAACATGGTCAAATGGATACTTTTGGTTCACCGTTTTAATAGTGCCTTCAGCAACCTCAGAAACGGTTGTTAAGGCATGCCAGGTAACGTTGGGGTGGTTAGCAAGAAATTGTCGGCATGTTTCCATGAAAACATGGCCGTTAATATGACCTTCATTTGGAAAAAAATAACCCGATGAAAATGCCGTGAGCTCAGGTTCAAGTTGTTCAATATCGCTTCGGTTAAGGGTTTTAATTTGCCCTGCCAAATCAACCTTAGAGCGTAATTGAGTGACGAAATGGGTTAGATCAGCTTGATCAGCATGGTGTGCGGTGACCAGGCTACCTTTTTGTTTAAAAGCTTCTTCAATAGAAAGTAGCTTCAAAAGGCTAGGCCATAACTGAATAGATCTTTTTCCAGATATTAAAATACTGGATTCAGCGGTTTCTAGTTCCGCAAAAGGTGCCAGCATGCCAGCTGCGGTTAAACCCGCTGCCTCTTCACCGTCCTTAGCATCTTGATCAAATAAGGTGACATGAAAACCACGTTGCAGGCAATTAAGCGCAATTAAGCGACCTAATAAGCCTGCACCAGCGATGCCAATATGAAATGGTTTATGAGATATTATAGTCATGCTAATTAGCGATGGGTTATGTCATCAATATAGATTTCATTCCCTTTTTGCTTAAAGGTTTCAGCCATTTCATCCATGCCTTTTTGAATGGCATCTTCTGGCTTGTAACCAATTTTATCCGCGTAGTCACGAACATCCTGAGTAATTTTCATTGAACAGAATTTTGGACCACACATTGAGCAGAAGTGAGCAACTTTAGCTGATTCACGTGGCAAAGTGGCATCGTGATATTCACGTGCAGTATCTGGATCTAGTCCGATGTTAAATTGGTCATACCAACGGAACTCGAAGCGGGCTTTAGACATTGCGTTGTCACGAATCTGTGCGCCAGGCAACCCTTTTGCTAAATCAGCTGCGTGAGCGGCAATTTTGTAAGTGATGATTCCCTGCTTAACATCAGCTTCGTTGGGTAAGCCTAGGTGCTCTTTTGGCGTAACATAGCAAAGCATTGCTGTACCATACCAACCAATTTGGGCAGCGCCAATACCAGAAGTAATGTGGTCATAACCTGGTGCAATATCTGTTACCAATGGCCCTAGTGTATAGAAAGGTGCTTCATAGCAATCTTTCAATTCCTTATCCATGTTCTCTTTAATCATTTGCATTGGAACGTGTCCAGGGCCTTCAATAATAACTTGAACGTCATGCGCCCAAGCTACTCTAGTTAGCTGTCCTAATACTTCAATTTCAGCAAACTGTGCTTCATCGTTGGCATCCATTAATGAACCAGGGCGTAAGCCATCACCGAGAGAGAAAGCAACATCATACATTTTCATGATTTCGCAAATTTCTTCAAAGTGAGTGTAGATGAAGCTCTCTTCATGGTGGTGCAAGCACCACTTAGCCATAATAGAGCCACCGCGAGAAACAATACCCGTTAAACGTTTAGCCGTCATAGGTACAAAGCGTAATAATACGCCTGCATGAATGGTGAAGTAATCAACCCCTTGCTCAGCCTGTTCAATTAAGGTGTCACGGAATACTTCCCATGTTAGGTTTTCAGCAATACCATTTACCTTTTCTAATGCCTGGTAAATAGGGACAGTTCCTATTGGAACAGGAGAGTTCCGAATAATCCACTCACGCGTTTCATGAATATTTTGCCCGGTTGATAAATCCATAACCGTATCTCCACCCCAACGAGTAGACCAAACCATCTTTTCCACTTCTTCAGCAATAGAAGAGCTAAGTGCTGAGTTACCGATGTTAGCATTGATTTTAACGCGGAAATTACGCCCAATAATCATGGGCTCTGTTTCAGGGTGGTTAATGTTGTTTGGAATAATGGCACGGCCTTCAGCCACTTCTTTACGAACAAACTCAGGGGTATATTCATCTGGCAAGTTAGCACCAAAAGACTCACCCTTGTGTTGTTTCAGCAAGCCATTTTTACGTGCTTCTTGTAACTTGCAGTTTTCACGAATGGCAATGTATTCCATTTCTGGGGTAATGATACCTTGGCGAGCATAGTGCATCTGGGTAACATTTTTACCCTCTTTTGCTCTTAAAGGTTTTGAAATGCTTGGAAAACGTACCTTGTCTATTTTCTCATTATCATTACGTTCGTGAAAATACTTAGAGGTAAAGTCTTCTAGTTCTTCAACGTCATTACGTTCTGCAATCCAGCCGGTACGAAGTCTTTCTATTCCTTCGTGTAGTTTTATTTCAATATTAGGGTCGGTATAAATACCAGAGGTGTCATACACAGCTAATGGCGGATTAGGTTCAAAAGAACCGTCCGCTAAAGGGGTGTCATGCAAGGTAACTTCACGCATTGCCACCCGGATATCAGGCCGAGAACCTTCAACATATATTTTGGCTGACCCAGGAAAGGATTCAGTGTATTTGTCGCCAATTTTTTCTAGCTGATCTATGACAATATTGCTCATTATGTTGTTCCTAAATGGTTAAATAAACCTGTAGATAATGAGGCAATAGGCAATATTGTGATAGCGATACAGTATTAAACAAGCTTGGTTGAAACCAGTCTGTATGGGTATCTATATTTTGGGTGGTACAATATTGAGAATACATTTGCGGTATGTTTAGGGCAAATGTATTTAACTTCCTACGCTCGCATTATCGAGATCAGGTTCTCGGGTATTTTCTCAGCCAACTACTTTCGGTAGTCAGCACCCCGTGGTGAAAAACTAGTGATAATCACTGTTTAAATTACATTGTAACAAACCCTAAACCCATAGGTAGTAATTTTTTTGGCAACCTGTGCAAGCGGAGTTGGTATAAGGGCATACAAGCTTAATGTTGTTTGCCTATTGGTTAACTTTCTACAAAATAATCGTCATTCTGATAGAATCCTAGCCAATTCAATGAATGCAGCTTTGTGCTTGTTGTTTTACTCTAGGCTGAGGGGTGGTTAACATCTGAGATATTTCATTGAAAAATGGAATAAACCCTTATTACCTGAACCAGATAATACTGGCGTAGGAACAGGCTAAACTTATCTTGCATTCATCTCTTGTGAATAGCCAACCTGATTAACGTTAATTAGGCTGGCAAGGTAATGTCTTACTGTCCTTTTGCTTGATACTAAAAAGGATATCTATGATTTTTCCAAACTTTAAAAAAACACCTATTGCCCTTGCACTATTAGGCGCAATGACAACCTTACCTGCCTTAGCCGAAACCCAGTTAGATACGGTGACGGTTGAAGCCGATTTTCATAAAACAAGTATTGAAAAAAGTACTGCTAGCGTGACGGTTATTACAGCCAAAGACATAACCAAGCGGGGTGCGCGTGCTCTAGATGATGTATTGGGTAACACTCCTAACGTCAACGTTTCCGGTGGTGGCAACGGTGCCAAATATTTTCAAATTCGTGGTATCGGTGAACGAGGACAATTTAATACGCCGCTAAACCCTTCTGTGGGGGTGATGGTTGATGACTTTAACTTCAGTCGTACAAGCGGTGCGGCTACTTTATTTGATGTAAAACAGGTTGAAGTACTACGAGGACCACAAGGCACAACAGAGGGTTCTAGCGCTTTAGCTGGGTCCATTAACCTAAAATCGAATGAAGCGACTAATCACCCAGAAGCGCATGTAGAAGTGATGGCGGGCAATCGTAATACTTTTGCCAGAGGGGTTGCGTTGGGCGGGCCTATTATTAAAAATAAGCTACTAGGGCGTATTGCACTTTATAAGTATCAATCTGATGGCTACATGGAAAATACCTACCTAAATCGTAAAGATACTCAGAACAATGATGAATTCACTGGCCGTCTAAACTTAAAGTGGAAAGCGACCGATAAGCTTTCTTTTGACTTTAAAGCTTTAAAGCTAGACCAAAATAATGGTTATGATGCTTTTAGTTTTGAAAATGGTTATCAAACTATTACTGATCAACCAGGGCATGACAATTTAAATACCACGGCTTTTGCTTTAAAAGCGGGCTATCAAGTATCGCCTAAAGTGAATATGTTGGCAACGGCAACGACAGCCAATACTGACACAGAATATGGGTATGATGATGACTGGACTTATGCCGGCTATCCTGGTGGTTATTCTGCCTTTGATAATTACAAAAGAAAGCGTAAAACCAATTCGTTTGATCTGCGTTTTTCATCTTCTTCTACAGGACGCATTTTTAATGGGTCAACCGACTGGGTAGGGGGCGTGCATTATTTATCACAGGATGAGCGACTTGATAGAACTTATGCTTATCTAACAGGCGGGAAAGCCTCTAGTGATTACAATACGGTTAATACTTCAGCTTATGGACAGTTAGACCACCATTTAAACAGTAAAACGACTTTGACTGGTGGATTGCGAGTGGAGAATTTTCAAGCGGATTACACCAACTCATCAGGTTTTTCTAAAAAAACATCAGAACCCTTATTTGGCGGTAAACTGGCGGTGGCTTATCAAGTTAACTCAAAGCATTTAGCATTCTTATCTTTATCTAAAGGCTATAAAGCGGGTGGGGTGAATGATGATGCTTCACTGCCAGCTAGTAAAGTAGCATTTGATACGGAGTCGTTATGGAACTTAGAAACGGGTTTGAACTCCTCTATGTTCAATAAGCGTTTAAAAACGCGTTTAAATATCTTCTATGCGATACGTAAAGATCAGCAGGTAAAAAGTTCTACCCAAAAGGTTAATTCACCGTCTTTTATTCTTTATACGGATAATGCGGCTGAAGGTAATAACTATGGTTTAGAAGCGCAGGCAGATTGGTTGATGAACGATCACTTTAGGGTGCTAGCAAATATCGGGTTACTAGATGCCACATTTGTAGACTATACTTATGTAGACCCAAATAACACGGCTAACCAAATTAGTAAAAATGGTCGCGCACAGGCTCATGCTCCTGCTTACCAATTTAGCTTAGGGGGGGAGGTTTATGTGAATGATAACTGGACATTGGCAGCTAATGTTGAAGGGAAAGATAAATTTTATTTCTCAAACACTCATGATCAACAGTCTAAAGCCTATGCTTTATTGAACGGTAGTATTGAATACAATCGTAAGAACTGGACAGTGACTGCCTGGGGGCGTAATCTAGCTGATACTGCTTATGATACTCGTGGTTATTACTTCGGAATCGATCCTCGTACTGGT
>WFMZ01000027.1 GCA_015484555.1 Hydrogenovibrio sp.
GAAAATCATCTGTGTAAATTCTTCATTGAGAACTTTTTTGCCATTTTGAGTCGTAAAACAGGACTTCTTTCGTGAGTTACACATAATGCTATTAGAAAATGTATATTGAATAGTTGGTAAATTTTCTTTATCTATTTTTTGTAGTAACTTATCTTGTGCTTTTTGGTTAAAGTACACTTTTGTATAACCTAGAGAAATGCCCATTGCATCAACACAAAATTGAGTTTTATTATCACAAACAACTCCCTCGTCTGGAGAGTAAACCACATTATGTCTCTCTCTCTCTTGAGCAAAAAGATGCATTGGAGCTACTAGTAACAGTAAAACCATATATTTAGTAATTCTTTTTTGGGCGTGTATTAAACTCCCCGTCAGTATATATAGATTTTTTTTCACACTCACTCCTTGATTATATTGATTTATATTTTACGGTATTTAGTATAACTAGTTTTTTTCATCAAAAATAATTTAAACCGTGTTGTATTTACTACTTGAATTCACGATATCCCCCTTTACATCTTTCTTTTACGACCCTTTATTTCCAAAGCACAAAAATCGTCGGGGGTGGTAATTTCGGCCAATACTGGCATAATAAACGTTACACAAAAATGACTAGGAAAACTGATTTCATGAACACTATCTTTAAATTTTTAACCCTTACCTTGCCGGCTTTATTTTTAATAGGTTGTTCATCTGTTCAAGTTAGCCAAGATTATGATGCCACCGCTAACTTTAACCATATCAAAACATTTCAATGGCAAGCTGCTGGCCAACAAACCAAACCTAAGGCCGCAGACTTTGAAAAAAAAGATCCTTTAATTGCTGAGCGTATTCGCATAGCAATTAAAGCGCAACTGGCATTACAGGGTTTTAGCTTAGTCGACAACCATGCCGATGCTTTTATTACCTATCATATTTCATCTGTTCAAAAAGTACGTTCTAATGTCGGCAATGTTTCGATAGGGTTTGGCACAGGCTTTGGAAGCTCTAGCTATGGTTCTATTGGCTTCCAGTCTGCGCCAGATATCCAGCAATATCAGGAAGGCCTGCTAATTATTGATATTATTTCTAAGGATGGCAAGCTACTATGGCGTGGTAACAGTAGCACTGCTTTAGAAGAACACCCTACTCCTGCAGACACCACTAAGCTGATTCAAGAAGTCGTGCAAAAGCTATTGATGCAATACCCTCCTGATAAAAAGAAAGCAAAGTAGTGCTGATAAAATGTAGTGGAAGCCTTCATTAAGGTTGTTACTATGTATCCTGAACGTCATTCACCTAAGTACCCACCCCTGGCGATTTTTGAGTTTGAAACTTTATCGTAGCTATAAAAAAACCAGCAAACGCTGGTTTTAAGTTAAGGCATTCATTCATGAAAGCTTTATTTATAGGCCCAAAAAATCATATACAACCCAAAGGCAATGCCTCCACCATAGATAACAAGGTAAGAAAACCCTCCGAACATCAATTCAAATTTAGTGGGTGGTTGCTCAAACTGCTCTGTTATTTGTTTTGACATCGCTAACAGCTCTTGTTGCGACATATTTTTAATATCAACTTCTTTCGGTAAGGCGTTAGTACTTACAGATTCTTTATCACCCGAAACAGCATCTTTTAAACCTGAAGACTCAACCTTACTCACCAGAAAGCATCCTAGCCATTTTCATGCTCTGCAAGATAAGACTCGTAGTTACCGTGATATAGTTCAAAGCCTTCTGGCTTCATAGACAATACTTTGGTGGCTAGAGAAGACACGAATTCTCTATCGTGAGAAACAAAAACAACGGTGCCTTCATAGTCTTCTAATGCTTGGTTTAAGGATTCAATTGATTCCATGTCCAAGTGGTTGGTTGGCTCATCCATCACTAATATATTTGGCTTTTGAAGCATTAAGCGGCCAAACAACATACGGCCTTGCTCTCCACCAGAAAGTACTTTAATCGACTTGTCGATGTCTTTTTGCGAGAACAATAAACGACCCAGTACGCCACGAACGGCTTGCTCATCATCTGATGGCTTTTTCCACTGAGTCATCCATTCAATCACGCTCATGTCTACTTCAAAGTCATGTGCATGATCCTGAGCGTAGTAACCCACTTTAGAGTTTTCAGACCACTTTACTTTACCAGAATCAATTTCTGTATCGCCCACAAGGGTTTTTAAGAAGGTGGTTTTACCGACACCGTTTGGCCCGATAACCGCTAAACGCTCACCCACTTCTAGCATTAAGTTTAAGTCGGTAAAGATGGTGTTGTCATCATAACTTTTAGTGACTTTTTCCATTTCTAGCGCCAAACGGAATAGCTTTTTAGTTTGCTCGAAACGAATAAAAGGATTTACTCGGCTAGAGGCTTTTACTTCATCTAGTTCAATTTTTTCTAGTAACTTCGCACGAGAGGAAGCTTGCTTGGCTTTAGAAGCGTTAGCAGAGAAACGGCTAACGAAACTTTTAAGTTCGTTAATTTGCCCTTGTTTCTTGGCATTGCCGGCAATCAGGCGTTCTTGAACCTGGGTAGCAGCCGTCATGTACTGGTCGTAGTTACCAGGGTAAAGACGCAGTTCACCGTAGTCTAAATCGGCCATGTGGGTACAAACTGAGTTTAAGAAGTGTCTGTCGTGAGAAATAATGATCATGGTTGATTTACGATCGTTCAACATATTTTCTAGCCAGCGAATGGTGTTAATGTCCAAGTTGTTGGTTGGCTCATCTAGTAACAAGATATCTGGATCAGAGAACAAGGCTTGTGCCAATAACACACGTAATTTCCAACCCGGCGCAACATCTGACATAGGGCCAAAATGCTGTTCCACACCAATATCTAACCCAAGTAGTAATTCACCCGCGCGAGATTCTGCGGTATAGCCGTCCATTTCACCAAATTCAACTTCTAGATCAGCGACCTTTAAGCCGTCTTCTTCAGACATTTCTGGTAAGCCATAAATACGGTCACGCTCTTGTTTGATTTCCCAAAGCACTGGGTTACCCATAATAACGGTATCCACGACGCTAAATTCTTCATAAGCGAACTGGTCTTGCTTTAGCTTACCCACAACATCATTAGGGTCGGTGGCTACGTTACCCGCAGTCGGTGCTAGGTCACCGCCTAGAATTTTCATGAAGGTTGATTTTCCACAACCGTTCGCGCCAATTAAACCGTAACGATTACCGTTACCAAATTTAACGGAGATATTTTCAAAAAGTGGCTTTTCACCAAACTGCTGTGTGATATTGGAGGTTGAAATCAAGGTTAGATCCTGTACTTGTGTTAAATATTTGAAATTTGGGCGTATTTTGCCATTTTATGGATGAGTCTGCACGATTAATTCGTGCTTAATATAACCAAAAAAGGAGCCGAAGCTCCTTAAATATTGCGCTATTAACATAGCGACCGTCTTTAAGTGGTGATACCTAAAGACTTATCAGTCTGGTTAGCAGATTAAAATACTTCAACCTGGTTCGCTAACTTAAACTTTTTCAGCCAATAAGCTGTTCATTCTTTTAATAAACTCAGCAGGGTTGTCAAGTTGATCCCCTTCTGCAAGCTGAGCTTGTTCTAATAAGAATAGTGACCATTCTTTTAGCTCGGCTTCATCTTTGATCGAGGCAAGTTGCTTAACCAAAGCATGGTCAGGGTTTAGCTCTAATACAGGCAACTGCTTAGGCATGGCTTGACCCATTTGCTCCATCATACGAGCCATTTGTGCAGACATATCGCCTTCTGCACTGACAACACAAGCAGGAGATTCGGTTAAACGATGTGTAATTTGAACGTCTGAAACCAACTCTGAAATCGTTGCTTTTACTTTTTCGGTTAAGGCTTCACGATCTTTTTTATCTTCATCGGTTAGTTTGCTGTCTGCTTCATCATCAAATGCTTTTAAGTCTGCAGTGGTAATTGATGTTAAAGTTTTACCTTCAAAGTCGGTTAAGTGGTTTACCAACCATTCATCAATTTTTTCACTTAACAACAAGACCTCTATGCCCTTTTTACGGAACATTTCAAGGTGTGGGCTACCTGCTGCTGCTGCATAACTATCTGCAGTGATGTAGTAAATCGCATCCTGATCTGCTTGCATACGGTCAATATAATCAGCTAATGCAACCGTTGGTTCTGCTGAACCAGAGGTGGTTGAAGCAAAGCGCAATAGCTGGCTAATTTTATCTTTATTAGCCATATCTTCAACAACGCCTTCTTTTAGCACGCTACCAAACTGGGCAATAAATTCATTATATGCTGTCTTATCTTCTGCTTTTGCCATTTTAGCAATCGCGCCTAAGATACGTTTAACCGAAGCGGCACGAATTTTATCAACCACACGGTTACTTTGTAAAATCTCACGGGACACGTTTAAAGGCAAGTCATCTGAATCGATCACACCACGTACAAAACGTAGGTAAGTTGGCAATAGATTTTCAGCATCGTCCATAATAAACACGCGCTTTACATATAACTTTAAGCCATAACGACGTTCACGGTCATATAAATCAAACGGTGCTTTTTTAGGTAGATAAAGTAGTGATGTATATTCTAGCGAACCTTCTACCTTGTTGTGCAAGGTGGCAACAGGTGCATCGAAATCATGCGACAAGGTTTGATAGAAGTTATTGTATTCTTCTTCAGATATCTCAGACTTAGGCAAACGCCATAATGCGGTCGCCTTATTAACCTGTTCTAGCACTTTTTTTCCAGTGTCTTTGCCTTCTTCATCTTTCTGTTCTTCTAGCATTTTAATAGGAAAACTGATGTGATCTGAATAGGTGGTAATAATATTTTTCAAACGACTGTCATTCAAAAACTCGTCCATATCTTCTTTTAAATGAAGGATGATTTCTGTTCCCTTCGTTGCTTTCGTCACTGTTTCAAGCGTAAATTCACCTTCACCTTGAGAAATCCACTTAGTCCCTTCAGAGACATTATCGCCTGCTTTACGCGTAATTAATTCGACGTTGTCGGCAACAATAAATGAGGCGTAAAAACCCACTCCAAACTGACCAATTAGGTTACTGTCTTTGGCTTGGTCGCCAGACAAACTGTCTAAAAACTTCTTAGTACCTGAATTAGCGATGGTACCAATATTAGCGATGACTTCATCTCGTGTCATACCGATACCATTGTCAGTAATCGTAACGGTTCTCGCTTCTTTGTCAAAGCCAACAGTAATAGCTAGTTCAGATTCGCCTTCTGTTAGCTTATCGTTTGATACGGCTTCAAAACGTAACTTATCGAGTGCATCAGATGCGTTAGACACTAATTCTCTTAAAAATATTTCTTTGTTGCTGTATAAAGCATGAATCATTAATTTTAATAGTTGGTTTACTTCTGTTTGGAAAGCATGAGTTTCTGTTTTGCTCATTCAAGTTTCTCCTAAATATTCAACGGTTTCTGTTGAACAATAAATTAAATAAATATCGTTAGTTAAATAATGGGATTAGAAATTGATTTTTCAAGCATTGCGGTAAAAAATAAGGAGTCTTAGGCTGATTTTTAAGGGGTAGAAAGCAAAAAAGCGTAGATAAACTACGCTTTTTAAAGAAAACCTCTCAAAAGTTATTTAGTGGCTACGGCTTCTAAAGATTCTTCAATTTCATCAGGTGCATTCGCAATAGACATAAAGCTACCGCTTCCCATCATAGAAAGGCTTGGCCAGTTAATCGCAATACGAAACTTAGCATTTAAAGCAATGACTTCACCACCGACTACTAACATTTCATAAGGCAAATGTGCTGTATGGGAATAACCTTCAACATCAATTAGACTCAATACTTCAGCATCCGCACTTTCACCTTTTGAAAATGATACACCAAAAACGGTCATGTCAGAATTTGGAATATCTAACTTGTAAACTTGCTTCACACCCGCTTTACCAGCAGCAAGATTATTTTCGACGACTGATACGGCTTCGGCATGAGAGTCATACTCCGCTAGTTCATCTTCATCGTCAAAATAAGGCATTAACATTTTATAGTGATAATCACGCAAGTCATCTGCACTTAACCCTTCTTCTGCACCAAATTCTTTTTGATGACCGAGTGCCTTTTCCATCGCCGCTTGAATAGGTGTGATATCGCCTTTCATGCGGTAAACGTTCCATAAATAGGTTGGGTTGGTATAGGAGACTTCCGTAACATTATTACGTTTAACGACCGATACTCGTTCAATGGCACCAAAACCACCATACTTAGACTGACTGGCTAAGGTGGTTAAAGCATTATTTGTAACAATAATGACTTCTCTATCCGCTACGGGGCGATAAGTCCCAATTACTCTAAAACCATTTGCTTCTAAGGCGCTTTTTGCTGTTGCTGCTGCCGTGTCAACCGATTCATCAGAGATTGACCCTAGTACAAAGGGCATATAGGTGGCTGCTAATGCAGAAGTAGAGGCTACCATAAAAGAGGCTGTCATCGCGCCGGCTAACATTAAAGACTTTAAGTTCATATTACTTCCTATCTATTTAAAATTACGTTACCGCTATTCTGCGTGCTTTCGCATTAGATTAAAAATTCAATTTACTTATAAGACAATAAAAAAGGGCATAAGCGCCCTTTTTATTGGTGTGACAGGAGGCTTTAGAAGAATTCTATTTCATCTTCTTCTTCATCTTCTTGGTGCCTTCTTTCTAAAATTCTAGCTTTCATCATTTCAATGGCTTCAGAAGCGGGCATGCCCTGATCAAAAATTAATTCAAATAACTCTTCTTCTTCTCGCATGGTCGTCCCTTGACGAACCGTTTCTTTAAATCCTTCCCACTGAGCTTCATCTTTTACCGACATATGATTAGAAACAATATCTGCTAATCCTGAAAGCCCTTGCGATACATGATCTAATCGTTGGCTCAACTTATCATAAAATTGAAAGGCCATAATCGCTTGCTGCATTTTGCTCGCTAGCTCATTAGTTTGAGATAATAATGAAGCATTATGCTTATCCATGCCTTCCACTTCGCCAGTCATTTCAGCAATAAGTTTAGAAGATGCTTCAATTTCTTCAATGTGATGACTCATGAAAGAAAATGAATCTATTAAAGTGTTAACCGAACTGTCTCCATCTGTAATTGATAGCTCTATTTGAGCAACAGATAGGTTTAACATCATGATGGTTTCTTGAACCTCTTTATCCCCTAGTGCATACGACATAGTTTTCTCTTTTTTAATGGCTGTAAACGATTATTTATTATCTAAAATTAAGCGACTGAGTCTTGATATAAACTTGGCTTCATTGATGATAAGGTTTCAGATAAATCTAAAATCAATGATACGGTACCATCTCCAAGAATAGTTGCTCCTGCAATATTCCTCACCTTCATAAAGTTAGTATCTAGTGATTTAATGACTACCTGTTGCTGCCCTAGTAAATCATCAACAAAAATACCCGCTCTTTCACCACTGTCTTCCACCACAACTAAAATACCTGACTCAAGGTTTGTGCATTCTGTTTCTATGCCTAATAACTCATGTAGTCGAATAACGGGGATATAGTTGTCTCGTAACTGATAAAGTTCTGACTGACCTGCAATGCACTTCACTAAGCTTGGGTCTATTTGGATAGATTCAATAATAGACACTAACGGGAATACGTAAGTTTCATCCCCTACTCTTGCAAGTTGTCCATCCAAAATAGCTAAGGTTAAAGGCAATCTAATGGTAAAGACACTGCCTTCACCCAACTTGGTCTTCACTTCTACTGAGCCGCCTAAGCCTTTAATGTTTCGACGAACGACATCCATTCCCACACCTCGGCCAGAAATATCACTCACCACATCTGCAGTTGAAAAACCAGCATTGAAAATAAGGTCTACAATTTCCTGCTCTGAAAGCACTTGGTCTTCTTCAACCACGCCTTTTTCAATCGCTTTTTCTAGTACGCGCTTCGCATTGATACCCGCACCATCATCGGTGATTTGAATCAAAATATTACCACCTTGGTGGAAAGCGGCCATTTTTACGGTACCGGTTGCCGGCTTACCTGCCGCTTCGCGCACTTCTGGCGATTCGATACCATGATCGATCGAGTTACGTACAATATGAACCAGTGGGTCTGTTAGTGCTTCTAACATGGTTTTATCTAGTTCGGTATTTTCACCTTCCATCACTAGATCAATACTTTTCCCTAGCTTCTGGCTAACATCATGCACAATACGTGGCATACGGTTAAAGGCAAAACTCACTGGCATCATTCGAATATTCATGACACTTTCTTGAAGGTCTCTTGTGTGACGTTCAAGATGCATTAAACCTTCTTTTAGCTTGTCTGCCCAATTTTCACTCATAACAGCTGAATCGCCTTGCGAAGCTTGCTCGCCAAACTGGCTTAGCATTGATTGCGTAATGACCAATTCACCGACTAGGTTAACCATTTGATCAATTTTACTTAAATCAACACGAATAGAACCTTCTTGCTTGGCGGCTGGCTTGGCGGCTGATTTTTCGGCTTTAGGCGCTGGAGCAGCTTTCACCGCTACCGGAGCCGGTTCGGCTTCTTCAACCACAGCCACTGCTTGTTCTGGTGCGGCTGGGGGGGTATATTTCACTTCAGCGCCATCGCCATCAATCCATTCAAAAACCTCTCTAATATCATCTTCTTGCAGGTTTTCACCTGATAAGGTTAAATTCCACTTCAAGTAAAGCTCTTCTGGGTTGTATTCTTCAAGGGGTGGTAAACCTGATGCATCTACTTCAACTTTCAGTTCACCTAACGTTTCTAGCTCTCTAAAAATCCGAATAGGTTCATTTCCAGTTTGCAACAGCTCTGGCTCTGGCAAAATTTCAATATGCCAGTCGCCATTAACGACCTCTGCTTCTACCGCTTCTGTCGTATCATCTGATTTTTCAGCATGTTCACCACCGAGCAGACGTTCAAGTTCTGCCTGTACTTCAGCCGAGCGTTCTTCATCAATAGGCTCATGATGCTGTAGTTTAGTCATCATATCGCGTAGCACATCAACTGCTCGCAACATCGTATCGTTCGCTTCTTGCGTGACTTCTCTCGAACCATCACGCATCTCGTCTAACAAGGTTTCTAAGACATGGGTAAAGTCGATGATTTCATTAAAACCAAAAGTGCCACTTCCCCCTTTAATAGAGTGAGCGGCACGAAAAATTTCGTTGATTTTTTCGTTATCAGGGATGCCTGGCGATAAATCCAATAAGCCCGTTTCCATTAAGTCCAAACCTTCAAAACTTTCTTCTAAATAGGTTTGACGAAAAGTCTCCATCATGTCCATAGTCATATCCTCAAAATAGTTCTACATCGCCGCCAACAGGCTTAGAACCAATATTATTAATATAGTTATTCTCTTCTGCTGCCAATGATTGTGTATTGACGGCATTCAATCTTTTCACTCGCGCTCGGCCAGAATTAGGGTAATACAATATCTTTCTTGGAAAAATATCGCCAATGTCTTGTGACACAACCTTATAGCCTTCGGTGTAGACATAGTCGAACACAAAGCCAATGTTGTACCAACCAATATTTGTTTGTGAACTCATAATACGTCCACCGCCAAATATTTTAAATTCTAAGCGTTCTCGCTTGGCTCCTTGTTTAAGCAAAGCATTGACCAAGTTTTCCATGGCATAGTTACCATAGCGGTTGGCATCCGATAATTCGGCATTGCCTGCGCTGTTTTTATCCATCGGCAACATAAAATGGTTCATGCCTCCCACACCTGAAACAGGGTCTCGTACGCAAGCAGATATACAAGAACCAAGTATAGTTTCAATTCTCTCATTTGTATTGGTGACATAGAACTCACCGGGCAAAATTTTGTAAGTTGTAATCCCTTCAACAGGATCGATACTCTTCTGCATTCTAAAACAAACTCTTCACTTATTACTTTGACTTACTATTTAATCATTTTTTAAAGCTTTGGTGGCTTTTTTCTCGGCTCTTCTCTGTTTAAAAAACGAACTAATCAAACGACTGGATGCCCCTCCTAATACGTCAAAGGTCGTATTTACAGAATGATTTAATTTATCATGTTGCAACAAATTTAACAAGCTTCCTGCACAACCGGTTCTAAGATCTCTTGCGGCAATCACTATTCTTTCTAGCCTAGCATGTACCAAGGCCCCCGAACACATAGGGCAAGGCTCTAAGGTAACGTACATAGTTAAACCAGGTAATCTGTAATTATTAAGTGCTTTGCCTGCGGCACGAATGGCGATTATTTCAGCATGCGCTGTCGCATCATTTAATTGGATGGTTTGATTCCAACCTTCAGATAACAATATACCTTCGCTGACAATGACGGCACCGACAGGCACTTCACCTTCTTGTTCCGCTTTTTTGGCCAAGGTAAGCGCATATTCCATCCAAAAAATATCTTGCTCTGATAAAGATAACTGACTGTCTACTTTCATATTCATGACGAGTTTAAACCTACTATTAAGCTTGCTCTAGGCTAGATAATAAAAAAGGGTGCATCTGCACCCTTTTTTATTTTATTCCCACTCGATTGTAGCGGGTGGCTTACTAGAGATATCGTAAGTGACTCTGGATATTCTTGGAATCTCGTTAATAATTCGTCCCGATACTAGCTCTAAAAAGTCATAAGGCAAATGTGCCCAACGAGCTGTCATGAAGTCGATGGTTTCAACGGCTCTTAAAGCAACCACATAATCATAACGCCTTGCATCACCGACCACCCCTACCGATTTTATCGGTAGGAAAACGGTAAAGGCTTGCGAGGTTTTATCATATAAGTCAGCCGCACGAAGTTCTTCAATAAAGATATGATCTGCTAAACGTAGTATTTCAGCATATTCTTTTTTCACTTCCCCTAAAATTCGAACCCCTAAACCAGGCCCTGGGAATGGGTGACGATAAACCATTTCACGTGGCAAACCTAAAGCAACCCCTAGCTTACGTACTTCGTCTTTAAATAATTCGCGTAATGGCTCTAATAACTCTAGCGCCATATCATCAGGTAATCCACCTACGTTATGGTGAGATTTAATTACTTTTGCCTTACCTGTTTTTGAACCAGCTGATTCAATAACATCTGGGTAAATAGTACCTTGCGCCAACCACTTAACAGAACTTAACTTGGTTGATTCTTCATCAAAAACTTTAATGAAAGCATGGCCGATAATTTTACGTTTCTTCTCTGGATCTGTTTCACCCGCTAACTTGCCCATAAAGTATTCTTCGGCATCAACACGAATGACTTTTAAACCCATGTTTTCTGCAAACATCGCCATTACCTGGTCACCTTCTTGATGACGTAATAAACCATGATCGACAAAAACACAGGTTAACTGCTTACCAATCGCTTTATGCAACAAGGCGGCTACAACAGAAGAATCGACACCACCAGAAAGCCCTAATAAGACTTCATCATTACCCACTTGCTTGCGAATACGCGTAATAGAGTCATCAATAATATTTTCAGTTGTCCATAGCTTTTCACAGCCACAAATGCCCACAATGAAACGCTCAATAATTCGTTCACCCTGTAAGGTGTGCGTTACTTCAGGATGAAACTGAATACCATAAAAATTCTTTTCTTCATTGGCCATTCCCGCAACAGGACAACTAGGCGTAGAAGCCATTAGTTTAAAGCCTTCTGGCAACTGGTCTACACGGTCACCATGTGACATCCACACATCTAACATGCCATAACCTTCAGGGGTTACGCTGTCTTCAATGTCTTTTAACAAATTAGTATGACCGTGCGCTCTTACTTTGGCATAACCATATTCATGCTCTAATGCATTAACAACCTTTCCGCCCAACTGTTCTGCCATAGTTTGCATACCATAACAAATACCCAATATTGGAATATTCATATTAAACACACAACTTGGTGCCACAGGTGAATCATCCCCCATTACGGTATCAGGACCTCCAGAAAGGATGATTCCTTTAGGGTTAAAGCTTAAGACATCTTTTTCTTCTATATCCCAAGGCTCTACTTCGCAATAAACTCCAATTTCACGAATACGTCGTGCAATAAGTTGTGTGTATTGAGAGCCGAAATCTAGGATTAATATGCGGTGGTCATGAATATTATGAGTTGCCATCAAGCAGAACCTTTTAAAATATTGTATAAAGAATAAAGCAGATGTCGCCACCAAGGTGTCACACCCGCAAATTTAATTTTTGGAGCAGCCCTACAAACTACACCCGGTAGTTAGGCGCTTCCTTGGTAATGGTCACATCATGAACATGGCTTTCAGCCATACCCGCTGACGATACGCGTACAAATTGAGGCTTCGTATTAAAGGTTTCAATGTCTTTGCAACCGGTATAACCCATGCTCGAACGAATACCGCCAACCAATTGATGGATAATAGGTGCTAAAGCGCCTTTATAGGCAACTCGTCCCTCAATCCCTTCTGGCACTAGCTTGTCTGCCGCGTTTGAAGACTGGAAATAACGATCTGATGAACCTTGAGATTGAGACATTGCACCTAAAGAACCCATGCCACGATAAGATTTATAAGCACGACCTTGATAATATTCAACTTCACCTGGAGACTCCTCTGTTCCAGCAAACATACTGCCTAACATCACACAAGAAGCACCTGCTACTAACGCTTTAGCGACATCGCCAGAAAAACGAATACCGCCATCTGCAATTAAAGGCACGCCAGACCCTTTTAAGGCTTCCGCCACGTTTGCAATCGCACTTAATTGTGGCACACCCACACCTGCTACAATACGAGTGGTACAAATAGAACCAGGGCCAATACCTACTTTAACGGCATCAGCTCCCGCTTTTACTAAATCTAAAGCCGCTTCTGCAGTGGCAATGTTGCCACCAATAACATCAATTTGAGGATAGGTTTCTTTCACCCATTTCACTCTATCTAATACACCTTGTGAATGGCCGTGTGCTGTATCAACAATTACCGCATCTACGCCAGCTTCCACTAAAGCTTTTACTCTGTCTTCAGTATCTGCACCCGTTCCTACCGCGGCACCCACTCTTAAACGTCCTTCTGAATCTTTACAAGCACTCGGATGATCTTTAGATTTCTTTAAATCTTTAACCGTAATCATTCCTTTTAAAGCAAAATTATCATCAACGACTAACAATCTTTCTAATCTATGTTCATGCAATAGGTTTAAAATTTCTTCACGACTGGCTTTGGCCGTTACCGTAATTAGCTTCTCTTTTGGTGTCATCACCTGTGAAACAATTTGTGTCTGGTCATCTAAATAACGTAAATCACGACTGGTTACAATACCAACCAAGTCATTGCCATCCATAACAGGCGCACTGGCTACTCTATTTTCACTAGTGACAGCCAACACGACTGCGACTGTATCCGTTACTTGAACCGTAATAGGGTCGGTAATCACGCCATGCTCATACTTCTTTACCTTGGTCACGACATGAGCCTGTTCTTCAACGGTCATATTCTTATGCACAATACCCATACCGCCTTCTTGCGCCATCGAAATTGCCAACCTAGCTTCGGTTACCGTATCCATTGCTGCAGAGACAAAAGGAATTTGCAAAGTAATGTTTCGAGAGAGCTTGGTAGACAAACTGACGTCATTCGGAAGTACCGTTGAATGAGCTGGAACTAAAAGTACATCATCAAATGTCAGAGCTTCTTGCAAAATACGCATGTTTTCCACCTTAAAGAAAGTAAAGTTTGTTAAGTACGGCATTGAAACACCGTGCAAAAGAGGCTATTATTAGTAGCGATTAAGCGTCGCATGGTTATAAAATACGACGTTAATCTAGTGCTAAATAATTATACAGCTTTAAAATTAGACTATTATAAGTGTTCCGGCTTCCCGGGTAAACCTGTGATATCGATTTAAGGCTATAAAAGAATAATTTTAGCCATAAAAAAAATTATTGGTTAAATAGTGTCTTTTCACTTTTAATCACAAAGCTTTATGCTTAGAATAACTCACGGCTTAAAAAACTTAAATATAACAATTAAGCTTAATATATTTTATTGGAGGATATAAGAATGAAAAAATTATTAGTTGGTGCAGTAGTGGTTGCTACCTTGTCTCTTGGCGCTTGTGGTAACAACCCTACAAAAGGTGAGTCGACTTATGCAAATCTAGTTGCGGAAGTTGCTGCAACCCAAGCTAAAGCTAAAAAAGAAGGTTTTGTATGGAAGCAGAAGAAAATGAAAAAATCTTATGCTGATACTTTCCTAGCTAAAGCTAAAGCAGCAATGGATAAAGGCGATGAGGCGACTGCAATAAAGTATGCCAACAAAGCTCTTATTATTGCTAACGGTGAAGTAGAGCAAGCTAACACTAAGCCTGCTCCTGCTTGGCTTAAGTAAGTTGTAATAGATTAACGAGCTAGTTCGTTAATCGTAAAAAGCCGGCATTAGTCGGTTTTTTATTGGCTAAAATTCTTCATATCAGCATCAAACCTACTTTATTCACTTCCCTTTTAAATAAGTATTATCATCAAAACAACTTATCCATTGTGGCTTTAATATCACCAATAGTGCTAACAATAATGTATTAATAAATGCTTCTGGAAATGCCAGTAAAGGAATAAAAGGCAGTAATTTCGCGTCCAACATCGTCACTGAATACACGCCCGACCAAAAATAAAGTAAAGATAAGCTAAATAAAGACAAGACAATCCCAACAAAAGCGACCACAAATCCATTAAAGAAAATAAAGACAAAAAAGTTTTTAGCCAACATTTGATAGCCCAATCGAGCCAAAGCCCAACTACTCCACACAGGCAATAGCACTAAAAACATAAACTCTAAGCCAAAATTAACTATCATCTCTGGCTCATTTAACAAGAAAAGCACCACCAAATATTTAAACAACAACGCTAATAGCCCAGATAATAGTGCAAATTGAAAACCAAACATCATCGTGACTGTCGTCAATAACAATAAATGAAAGCTTAATCCCAGCACACCTCCTACTTCTGCCAACCAAACCAATACCAATATAAATGTCACGCCTACAAAAACATGCTGTGCCTCAGAATCACCCTTCAATTTATGCCATGCCGCCGTTGAAAGCACTCTTAACAACACTGCCAAGGTAGTAATCCAGCCTAATAGTTGCCAGGTAAATGAAAAATCCAAACGAGTAAAGTCCATAATAATGCCTCTTGTAATAGTTTATTTTAAAAGCATTTGACTGAGCAATGCAACTCATTGCAACACAAAGCATTTTTTCTATTTTCTGTTAAAATAGCCCCCTTAATCATCCGAGTAACCGACCGCATGTTAGCTTTTAAAATTATTTTTGCATTCTTATACGATCTACTTTTACTAGGTGCCGTTTGGTTTGTCAGCGCCATCCCATTTGTAATTTGGCAAGGTGAAGCCCTACAAACACAACCTACTGCACAGCTAGCGTTCCAAGTTTATTTATTAGGTATCACCTACGCCTACCTAACTTATTTTTGGACCTTAAATGGCCAAACACCTGGTTTGCGCGTATGGAAACTAAGATTACAAAGAAAAGATGGCTACCTACTCACCCGAAATAATGCTAATGTCCGGTTTTTGCTGGGCGTACTACTATTTTCTGTCGGCTGGGTAGCCCTGTTTATTCCTGCTTACAAGCAAACTTTACAAGATATTTTATCTAACACTGAAATAACCCAAACGGCCTAATAATATGACTCAAACTTGCTACCTTTTCCATACTAACTCGCTAAACAATGAACAAAAACAATTTATTAACGACACCTTAAATGTCGCCGTTACAAAAGTAAAAAATCACTTTAGAGCGATTAGCACCGTATCAGGTACTGATAGCTTAGCGCAATTAAGAACCACCCTAAAGATAGATGTAAACATCTTGCCAGCTAACTTTAAAGCCGACCAGGCCAAGCTGTTAATTAGCGACATGGATTCAACCCTAATTGGCATTGAATGTATTGATGAAATTGCAGATATGCTCAACATAAAACCTAAAATATCAGACATTACTGAAGCGGCTATGAGGGGTGAGCTAGACTTTTCAGACTCATTAAAGCAACGCGTCTCTTTATTAAAAGGCTTAGAAACTTCAGCATTAGAAACCGTTTTTAAAGAACATTTGTTCTTAAACCCTGGCGCTGAAGCATGGATAGAAGGCTTACACCAACAAGGCATTAAATTTGCCCTAGTATCTGGTGGGTTTACCTACTTTACTGAACGTTTACACCAACAGCTTAACCTAGATTTTTCGCGCGCTAACCAGCTTGCCGAACAAGATAACAAGCTAACGGGTACCGTAATGGGTGCTATTATTGATGGACAAGCCAAAGCAAATTTCTTACATGAACTTTGCCAAAAGCTAAACATTAGCCCACAACAAGTTATTGCAATTGGTGATGGGGCGAATGATTTATTAATGATGAAAGAAGCCGGTCTTAGCATTGCCTACCAAGCCAAACCAGCTGTTCAAGCCAAGGCGATGATTGCTTTAAATCATAGCCCACTAACTGCCGTTTTAGACTGCCTGGCTTAACCCAGTTAAGCAGGCTTTCCAGAAGGTATTTTAATATAGGCGCTATAATTTGATAAAATTCACTTCTTAATACTGACTGCCTTATTTTGGAGCTGCCATGAACCGACCTGCAGAAAAATCAATTGACGCGATACAAGCTGACCTTATTAAACGGTTTACGCACTTTGATAACTGGAAAGACCGTTATAAATACCTAATTGATATGGGCAAAACGTTACAGAAAATGGATGAAAGCTTAAAAACGGAAGACAACCGTATTCATGGTTGCCAGTCTCAAGTTTGGATTCATATTAGTGAAGAAAACGGCGTGTTATACATACAAGCTACCTCTGATGCCGCCATCGTAGCTGGCCTAGTGGCCTTGTTATTAAAAATATACAATGGCAGAACCCCACAAGAAATTAGCAATATGCCGTTAGAGTTCCTAGGAAAAATTGGGCTTATCCAACACCTATCTGCCAACCGTTCGACCGGTTTGTACCACATGATTAAGAAGATACAAGCTACCGCACAAGAAAAGCTTTAACCTTTAAAATATTCTATTCCAGCCTTTCCAAAGCCAAAAATCGCCAGGGGTGGTCTAAACAAGAACCACCCCCTAGCGCTTATGCCCTTTAGGGTAATTTTTAAGGCTAAAAATAAACATATTGTATTAATGAATACCTTAATCGATAATATCGGTTTCATCTATTTTTATACCACTCTTTCAAGCAGGCATAAAAAAACCGGCTATTACCGGTTTCTTAAATAAACACTTTAAAGCATTAAGCTACTTTAAGCGCTTCCTGTGGCGTTGCTTCTAATGCTGCAATGCGGTCTTCAATGTGTGGATGAGACATAAATAGTTCACCAAACTTTGAACCCTTTGCTGAGATACCGAAAGCTGCAAGTTGATCTGGTAACTCACCTGGTTGCATGGTTTGTAAACGACGTAATGCAGCCACCATATTTTCTTTACCGGCTAAATAAGCCCCACCATTATCTGCATGAAACTCACGTTTACGAGAAAACCACATGGCGATAATACTAGCTAAAACACCGAATAAAATTTGCGCAACAATATCCACAATGAAAAATGTCATGCTATACCCTGAACTGTCATTTTTAAGTACCACTCTATCTACAACCCAAGCCACTACCTTGGCAAAGAAGATAACGAAGGTGTTTAACACGCCTTGCAATAAGGCCATGGTGACCATATCGCCATTCGCAACGTGCGCTACTTCATGACCCAACACGGCTTCGACTTCATTTTGACGCATACTCCGCATTAACCCAGTAGAAATAGCTACCAATGAAGAGTTACGAGTCATACCAGTTGCAAAAGCATTAGGTTCAGGTGAATCATAAATAGCCACTTCTGGCGTTTTAATACCCGCTTTCTCTGCGAGACGATTAACCGTTTCTAGCAACCATTTCTCATCTGCATTCTTAGGTGTTTCAATAACTTTTGCACCGGTTGACATTTTTGCCATCCACTTCGACATAGCCAAAGAAACAAAAGAACCAGCAAAACCAAAAATAGCCGCGAAGGCAAACAAGTTACCTAAGTCTAAATTAGTGCCTTGCATGTAGTTTCCTACACCTAAAAGATTCATCGTAATCATGGCAATAACCAGCACAGCCATGTTAGTTAATAGAAATAAGCCTATTCTTTTCATTTTTCAAACCCCATCGTTATTCTAGTGTCACTTGCTCAAAATACGGCAAGTTGCGTTAACTTTTCTTAATACCTAATATAAGGATTATTTATCACTATTCAAGTTCATTTAACAATTTTTTGTTAAATGGTCAAAATTTAACCCTAAACAGGGCGGTTAATAGAACCCATCCCTGGCTTTATGCCCTTTAGGGTAGATTTTTAAGGTTGGTTGGTTTACCCAAACCCTAAGCCGTTATTTCTTTTCTGGCAAGGCAAATAGATCCCAGCGATCTTTCGCAATATTCCATTTAATATTACAGTTTCTGTCTCGGCATGGAAATACGGCCACATTACCAGGCAATAGATGAACATCATCAAAAAAGAACCAGATATCGCCCGCCTTAGTGGCCAAAATATCTACCGCCCCTTCTTCATAAGCAATAGCTTTAGAAGAAGGTCCTTTGCCGGGGTTCATGGTAGGTACTTTTCTTTGGGTGTTAATGGTGTATTTATCTGGGTTAGTTCTATCAACCGAGGCTGACTTAACTTGCACCCTTAAAATAGTTTTGCCATTATCAACCAACAGGTCGTAATGTGCGTTGTCGCCAATAGGTTGGCTGACTTCTGCACCACGTTTCATGCAAGCAATAGCCATTTCTAGCTCTAGAATATAGCCAATACCTTTTACATTGCCTCTTGCCATGTATTTTCCTGTTTTGTCATTGAATATTGTTGCGAGAGATGACACCACCCCTGGTGATTTTAGCCTTCCAACGAGTCTATTAAAGCCGTTGAAAGGCTAAAACCGCCAGGGGTGGGTATCGAGTGATTAGATGATTAAGCGTTAAGCTTCGCTTTTAACACGCCGTTTACTTGCGCGGGGCTAGCCTGCCCTTTCGACGCTTTCATGACTTGACCGACAAAGAAACCAAACATCTTTTCTTGTCCGCCTTTGTAAGCTTCTACTTGTGCTGTGTTGGCGGCTAACACATCATCAACCAAAGCTTCAATTGCTGAAGAATCCGTAATTTGTTTTAGGCCTTGCGCTTCAATAATTTCATCTGGCGAACCTTCACCTTTCCACATGGCATCAAATACTTGCTTGGCAATTTTGCCCGACAAGGTATTGTCTTGAATGCGTGCTAACAAACTAGCCAAGGCTTCTGCTGAAACAGGCGAGTCTTCGATAGCGACATTATTTTGATTCAATGACTTCGACAAGGCACCCATTACCCAGTTTGCACTGAGCTTGGCATCTTGCGTTTTAGCCAGTAAGGCTTCAAAGTATTCTGCCATTTGACGTGAACCGGTTAGTAAGGCGGCGTCATATTCTGACAAACCAAATTCAGTTTCATAACGTGCTTGTTTTTCCCCTGCCAATTCTGGCATGGTGGCACGTACCGCTTCAATATCTGCTTCGGTGATAATGATAGGCAATAGGTCTGGGCATGGGAAGTAACGGTAATCGTTGGCCTCTTCTTTTTCTCTCATTGAACGCGTTTCGTTTTTATCGGCATCATATAAACGGGTTTCTTGCACAATGCTGCCACCCGATTCAATGATTTCAATTTGACGCTCTATTTCAATTTCAATCGCGGCTTCAATAAACCTAAATGAGTTAATGTTTTTTAACTCTGTTCGAGTGCCTAACGGGGCGCCAGGCTTACGAATCGAGACGTTTGAGTCGACTCGGAAAGACCCTTCTTGCATATTGCCATCGCAGATGCCTAAATACTGAACCAGCTCGTGCATTTTTTTAGCATAAGCCACCGCTTCTTTTGATGAACGCATATCAGGTTCTGATACGATTTCTAGCAAAGGTGTGCCGGCACGGTTTAAATCGATAGCCGTTTGACCTGGAAAAGCATCGTGAATTGACTTACCCGCATCTTCTTCTAGGTGTGCACGTGTCACACCAATTTTACGAATTTCGCCATCCATCTCGATTTCAACAACACCACCCTTATCTACAATAGGGTAGGTAAACTGAGAGGTTTGGTAACCTTTTGGTGAATCTGGGTAGAAATAGTTTTTGCGGTCAAATACTGAACGCATGCCTATTTCGGCGCCAATGGCTAAACCAAGCTTAATCGCTTTTGGAACAACCGCTTGGTTTAACACCGGCAGCTGCCCTGGCATACCTAAGTCTAATAAGTTAGCTTGTGTATTAGGTTCTGCGCCGTAGGCGACTGATGAACCTGAAAATATTTTTGATTTTGTGGTTAATTGAGCATGAATCTCTAACCCGATTACTACTTCCCAAGTCATGATTCTTTCCTACTTATAAGCTGCTGGCACTTGTGTGTGCCAGTCAGTGGTTTGTTGATATTGATGTGCAACATTTAACAGTTTTGCTTCTGAATGATAGTTACCGATTAGGTGCAAGCCAACAGGACGACCATCGACAAACCCCGCAGGAACTGACATACCTGGCATACCGGCTAGGTTAACCGGTATGGTGTATAAATCGGCCAAGTACATGCTGATGGGGTCATCAGACTTTTCACCTATATTAAAAGCAGGCTCTGGTGCCACAGGCCCAACGATAATATCGCAATTTTGAAAGGCTTTGCTAAAGTCATCACGCACAACACGGCGTAACTTCTGTGCTTTTAAATAGTAAGCATCGTAATACCCGGCTGATAAGGCATAGGCACCGACCATAATACGGCGCTGAACTTCTGCCCCAAAACCTTCGGTACGTGAACGCGTATAAAGGTCTTCTAAGTCAACGGGGTTTTCGCAACGATAACCATAACGAACCGCATCAAAACGAGATAGGTTTGAAGAGGCCTCTGCTGGTGCCAACACATAATAAGCTGGCACGGCTAGTTCGGTATTTGGCAGGCTAACTTCTACCACTTCTGCGCCTTGCTTTTCTAATTCAGCGATTGCATTTTTAACGACTTTCGCAACATCAGCATTTAAGCCTTCGCCAAAATACTCGCTAGGAACGCCTACTTTTAAGCCTTTAATAGAGTCATTTAAGTTGGCAGAACAAGCATTGAAAGCGGCTTCTGAACTGGTTGAATCACGTTCATCGAAACCAGCCATGGCATCTAGCATCCAGGCAGCATCTTCTGCGCTACGCGTCATAGGACCGCCTTGGTCAAAACTTGAAGCATAGGCAATCATGCCGTAACGTGACACAGCACCGTAGGTCGGCTTGATACCCGTAATACCGCAAAATGAAGCTGGCTGACGAATAGAGCCACCCGTGTCTGTACCGGTTGCCATGGGTGCTAAGCCTGCGGCAATCACTGCGGCTGCGCCACCAGATGAACCACCTGGAACGGCTTTTAAGTCCCAAGGGTTTTTAGTTGGTCCATAATAACTACTTTCTGAAGAGGAACCCATCGCAAATTCATCCATATTGGTCTTACCCAAAATAGGCATGCCTTCGGCTTTTAGCTTTTCAACCACATTCGCATCGTAAGGCGATACGAAGTTAGAAAGCATTTTTGAACCACAAGTTGTTTTAACACCGTCTACACAAAAAATATCTTTATGTGCAATAGGAATACCGGTTAACAAGGTGGCATTACCTTCATCTAAACGTTTGTCGGCAGCTTTGGCCATTTCAATCGCTAGCTCTGGGGTGACGGTAATAAAGGTATTTAACTCACCATCGAATTTTTCAATACGATCTAAGTAATGCTGGGTCAAGGCCACGCTGGTTAAAGTTCTGGCTTTAAGCTGTTCGGTCATTTGTTTTATTGATAATGTGTGCATGATTCTCTCTAACTCAATCTATTACTTGTGGCACTAAAAACAGGTTGTCTTCTGACGAAGGCGCAAGCTTTAATACTTTTTCTCGAATACTGGTTTCTGTGACCACATCGGGTCTTAAACGCTGCACTTGATCTAACGGATGAGACATAGGCGCAACGCCATCCGTATTCACTTTTTCCATTTGTGCGAACAAGTCTAAAATACTGGTTAGTTTTTCAGCAACTTGCTCAACTTCACTTTCGGCTACCGAAATGGCCGCCAGCCGTGAAATAGTATCAACTTCGTGCTTTCCTAAGATGGTTTTATCGGACATTTCATTCCCTATGTAAATAATTTTGTTATTCTTATTAAAGTACCATATTTTCGCTTTTCTAAAAAGACCACACCCTATTTTTATTTCAAGATTTTTCATGAAACTAATGACTTTTTAAAAGCGGTTTGATATAAAATGTATTAATCACGTTTTTTTGTTATTTTCTATGCAAAAGAGCCTATTTACAGCGAGAAGGAATCTCAATCAATGTTTCGTAAAATTATCGGACTTTTTTCTAACGATTTATCAATCGATCTAGGGACTGCAAACACTCTTATTTATGTACGAGGAAAAGGAATGGTTCTAAATGAACCTTCTGTCGTTGCTATTCGAACTAGCAAGCTGGGCTCTAACTCACGCTCTATTATTGCAGTGGGTGAAGGCGCAAAACTAATGCTTGGAAAAGAAAACCAAAAAATTGAAACTATTCGTCCCCTTAAAGATGGCGTGATTGCGGATTTTGAAGTGACTGAGAAAATGCTTCAGCACTTTATCCGCAAGGTTCACGAAGCTAGATTCTTTCAACCGAGCCCTCGTGTATTAGTTTGTGTTCCTTGTGGGTCAACACAAGTAGAAAGACGCGCTATTCGTGAGTCTGCTGCGGGTGCGGGTGCTCGCGAAGTTTACTTAATTGAAGAGCCTATGGCGGCCGCCATTGGCGCAGGTATGCCGGTCAGTGAAGCAACGGGTTCTATGGTGGTTGACATTGGTGGTGGAACAACAGAAGTTGCCACGTTATCGTTGAACGGTATTGTTTGGTCAGATTCAGTCAAAGTGGGTGGCGATCGCTTTGATGATGCCATTATCAAATATGTTCGACGTAACTACGGCATGATAATCGCTGAAGCCACCGCTGAAAAAATTAAAAAAGAAATTGGCACGGCTTACCATGAAATTGAGCCTAAAACCTTAGAAATACACGGTAGCAATATTGCTGAATCGGTTCCTCGTCGCTTTACGTTAAATAGTAACGAAGTGTTAGAAGCTTTGAAAGAGCCTTTGGCATCAATTGTTAGCGCAGTTAGAACCGCTTTAGAGCACACTCCACCAGAGCTAGGGGCTGACATTGCTGAACACGGTATTGTGTTAACGGGTGGGGGCGCCTTACTTCGCAACTTAAATACCCTGCTTTCAGAAGAAACAGGTATACCCGTTATTATTGCTGACGACCCTTTAACCTGTGTTGCTCGTGGCGGCGGACGCGCCTTAGAAATGATGGATGAGAAAGGCATTGATGTCTTCTCTTTTGACTAATTTCTGCACAGGATTTTAAGCCATCGCCAAAACAAATACGACACCACAAAAAGAGGGAACACAGTTCATCCTCTTTTTTGTTTTGTGCATTTCCTTAATGGTGTCCGACCACTATAGTCATGCCTTATCCAGTGTTAGAAATTTATTATTAACGGCTATCGAACCCATCGAAAAGCTCGCCACCCTCCCGATAACAGCCTACCATTTTTTCCAGCAAGACTATGAAACCATTGAAGATTTAAAACAAGCCAACCAGCGATTAGCCACTGAAAACCTACTTTTAAAAGCTGAACAACAACAACTTCCCCAGCTTCGCTTGGAGATTACTCGCTTAAATCAACTGCTAAATACGGCGAGTCAACTAGAACGCTCTAAGATTCAAATTGCCAATATTTCTCATTACAATTTAAGCCCTTATTCACAAACCTTCATGCTTGACAAAGGTTATTTAGATAAGGTCGACCCCAACCAATGTGTGATTGATTCCCATGGTTTAATTGGCTTAATTACACAAGTAACCCCAACAAGCGCTAAAGTCCAGTTAATTACCGATGCCGATATTGCCATCCCGGTGAGAATACAGCGAACAGGACAACGAGGCATTGCTAAGGGCAGCCATTTTAATGAACTTTCAGTACAATTTATTGCTAAATCTAGCTCTGTTAATATAGGCGATTTAATTGTTACTTCCGGCTTAGGCTCTGTGTACCCTAAAGGTTACCCTGTTGCCCGAGTAACCAGCGTGACTAAGCCAAAAGACCAGCCTTACCTTGAAATAAAAGCGCGCCCCGTGGCTAAAATTGGACAAGCAGATAAGGTATTAATTTTATCAAATGATATCAAAATCCCTAGCAATTCCCTATTTCAAGGAGATAGCAAGTTAAAGTTGATTAGGAATGGAGCAGGAAAATGAGTGATAAAGTATACGTATTAGAGTTTTGCCAAATAAAATGGTTTTTAATATTTGGGTATCTAGCTGCATTTACGTTCGACTCTATGTTGAAGTTAAGCTTTGATATTTACTTTGCTCCCTCCTTAACCGTTTTATTACTTTTATTTTGGACCTCTCAACTTACCTGCAAAACACACTTATTTACGGCCTTCTTAATTGGAATTTTTACCGATACTGCCATGAATACGCCCTTAGGTTCTCATGCCCTTATATTCATATTACTGGTCTTTTTTATGCTACGCATTCGCCTCAGTTTTAAAAGCTACCCAGCATGGCAACAAGCCATTACTATTGGCCTTTACCTAACCTTTGCCCAGGTTTTAAGCTGGGTTATTTTCGAACCCGTTCTGCCAAACAGCCAACTCATCAGCTTCTGGCTAGTCCCTTGGGTTTCTGCTATTTTGTGGCCATTTTTATATAAGACAATGCTCACACTTTCCCATAGAGCCATGTTTGACTGATCATGTCTTTCAAGCATCAACAACAACCATTAGCATTACTACATGAACAAAAATCTCTATTTCGTTCAAGGTTATACTTTGCACTAGGATTTGTTATTTTGCTCTTTATCATGCTAATTGGTCGCATGATTTATTTGCAAGTTAACAACTTCCAACATTATCACGCCATGTCTGAAGGCAACCGAATTTCGGTTGAAATTATCCCACCTGTACGCGGCAGAATTTATGATCGAAATAACGTTGTTATTGCAGATAATCGCCCTGTTTTTGTTTTAAAATTTGTCAAAAATGATATTAAGAATATTAATAATACTTTGTTTCATTTAAAAAAAACACTGCCCAGTATCCCTGATAAGGTTTTAAAAAAATTCTTTAACAAACTTAAACTTGCCAATAAATTTCGTCCCCTCTATTTACCCTTCTCACTAAACGAAAAAGAAGCCGCCCATTTTTCAGTCACCAGTTATCAGTTTCCTGGTATTACGTTAACCGCTAAGTTAAAACGTTATTACCCCTTTGGAAAAAGTGCGGTTCATGCCTTAGGTTATGTTGGAAAAATTAATCAAAGAGAATTAAAAAACTTAGACTTAAAATCATACCAAGGTACTGAAGTCATAGGAAAACTAGGCGTTGAAAAGCAATACGAGTCACTTCTACACGGCTACCCAGGCATTCAACAAGTAGAAACCAATGCAAAAGGGCGTGTTATTCGTAAACTCGAAACACTAGCAGCAATTCCAGGACAAGACATTCAGCTCACTATTGATATAGAGTTACAAAAATATATTGAACAGCTTGTCAAAGGGCAAAAGGCATCTGTTGTCGTTATTAAACCTAAGTCGGGTGAAATACTTGCCTATGTGAGTGAACCAGGATATGACCCCAATTTATTTATCGATGGTATCAGCCAAAAAAACTATAATACATTGCTAAAAGATGCAGGTAGACCCCTAGTTAACCGGGTTCTAAATGGCCAATACCCACCCGCATCCACGGTTAAACCCTTCATCGCTTTAGCTGCCTTAGAGCATAACACTATTCCTTTTTATAAAAAAATAAAGGACCCGGGTTACTTTGAATTTAAAGGCCACAAATACCGAGATTGGAAAAAATGGGGGCATGGTGAAGTGGACATGGAAGATGCTATTACCCAATCATGTGACACCTATTTTTATAAACTTGGTCTGGATTTGGGCATTAAAAAAATTCATAATAGTTTATACCCATTTGGCTTTGGCCATACCACTGGCATCGACCTTTCTGGTGAGTCTCGAGGTATTTTACCTTCTAAAAAATGGAAAAGAGCAACCAAAGGAAAGTCTTGGTTTAAAGGAGACACCATTATTGCGGCCATTGGACAAGGCTATTTTTTAGCCACCCCTTTGCAACTCGCAAAAGCCACTGCCACATTAGCTAATCGAGGCAAAATCATCCAGCCACATTTACTAAAAGAACACCTAAAAAACAATGAAAATAGACATAATTCCAACCCTATTGCCAAAAAACAAACTCAGATTGAAATTCAAAAAATCCGCAACTGGAACAGAATCATTAATGCCATGGGTAAAGTCATGAAAGGCCCGCATGGAACCGCTAGAGCGGCCGGAAGAAAGTTACAATACCCTATGGCAGGAAAAACAGGAACCTCACAAGTCTATAGTATTGGAAAAGAGGCTTCTTATGATGCCAAAAGTGTACGCAAAAACTTAAGAGACCATTCCTTATTTATTGGGTTTGCGCCTATTAACAACCCAGAAATTGCTATTTCTGTTGTCATAGAAAATGCTGAAATTAAAGCTGCCCCCGTGGCGGTCGCTATCACAAATTATTATTTGAACAAAATAAAACACCACGAGCCATAAATGCATATTAACTTAAATTTCAAACAAAAAGTTTATCGCCGTAACTCTGGACTACTAAACACACTCCACTTAGATGGCTGGCTACTGCTAGGCATACTACTCTTAATTATTAGCTCTAGTTTAATTGTGTTTAGCGCCTCTAGTGGAAATGTAGCCGTATTAGAAAGGCATTTAATTCGAGTCGGATTTTCTTTCATTTTATTACTGGCTTTTGCTCAAATCCCCCCGAATATAATCAGTTTCTACACGCCTTGGATTTTTGGTATTGGTATGTTAATGCTGATTTCTGTCTTACTATTTGGCGAAGTCGGCAAAGGCGCTAAGCGATGGTTAGATTTTGGATTCACTCGCTTCCAGCCCTCTGAACTCATGAAGCTCGCCCTCCCTTTAATGGTCGCTTGGCTCTATGCACACGGCACTTTTCCCCCTAGTAAAAGCAAAATATTTTCAGGGCTAGCTTTGGTAATAATTACCGCGGGCTTAATTATTGTACAGCCCGATTTAGGCACCTCTATTCTCATTGCCATGAGTGGTTTATTTGTTATTTTTTTCGCGGGACTTTCCTGGAAATGGATACTAGCAGCAATTTCCTTAGTCTCAGCTAGCCTTCCCATTGTTTGGAATTTTTACATGTATGCTTACCAAAAACAGCGTGTCATGACTTTTTTAAACCCCGAGTCAGACCCTTTGGGAAGTGGCTATCATATTATCCAGTCTAAAATAGCAATTGGTTCTGGTGGCATTGATGGCAAGGGTTACATGGGCAGTACTCAAGCTCACTTAGATTTTTTACCCGAATCAACCACTGACTTTATTTTTTCTGTGCTAGCAGAAGAATTTGGTTTAATTGGCGTACTACTACTGCTTTTACTTTACACCCTAATCATTGCTCGCGGTCTATACATTGCTTCACAAGCACACGATAATTTTTCCAAACTGGTTGCCGCCAGTTTAACCATGACCTTATTTGTTTATGTCTTCGTTAACATTGGCATGGTGAGTGGTATATTGCCCGTAGTCGGCTTACCGCTTCCCCTGCTTAGTTATGGCGGTAGCTCTCTAGTCACTTTAATGGTTAGCTTTGGCATACTGATGTCTATTCACACCCATAAAAAGCTACTCAAAACCTAGTATTTCATCCATATTAAGCCCATTGTTCTTCCCTATTCTTACTGGTTTAACGCTCGGTTTTATGGTAAATTATGGTCTTTAACTCCACCCTTTAATAAAAAGATTATCATGACAAAACTTTCTAGTTTCTTCGCTCTATTCTTATTTTCAATCTCCAGCGCATTTGCCGCAACCTTGCCTATGCCTAGCGTGGTGCCTTCTGCCCCTAATTCATCGGCTAATGCCTATGTTGTGTTGGACTTTAACAGCAATCAAATTTTGGCACAAAAAAATGCAAATGAACGGGTAGAGCCAGCCAGTTTAACGAAGATAATGACCGGGTTTGTTATTATCAACGAATTGAGCAATGGCAACATTCACTTAGATGACATGGTCACCATTTCTAAAAAAGCTTGGAAAATGCCGGGTTCAAAAATGTTTATTGAAGTGGGTAAAAAAGTTTCCGTTAAAAACTTAATTAAAGGGATGGTTATTCAATCTGGTAACGATGCCAGTGTCGCCTTAGCTGAACATGTTGCTGGCAGTGAAGAAGCTTTTGTGCAACTCATGAACAGCTATGCGCAAAAGCTAGGGATGAAGCACACCCATTTCATGAATGCGACAGGCCTACCAAATGCAGACCATTACACCACCGCTAATGACTTAGCAAAACTAGCACGAGCCCTTATTCATGACTTCCCTGAAGAATACAAATGGTACTCTCAAAAGAAATTTACCTTCAACGGCATTACTCAATATAACCGTAATAAATTACTTTGGCAGGATAGTTCTGTTGATGGTTTAAAAACAGGGCACACTCAGTCAGCTGGTTACTGCTTAGTGGCTTCTGCCAAACGAAACAACATGCGTCTTATCTCAGTGGTATTAGGCACTAATAGTGCAAAAATGCGTGTACAGGAAAGTCAAAAATTATTGAACTATGGTTTCCGTTTCTTTGAAACTCATAAGCTTTATTCTGCAGATCAGCGTTTAAATGATGCTCGTATTTGGGAAGGACAGACTGATAATGTCGGACTAGGTTTAACACAAGACCTATACGTTTCAACCCCCCGTGGACAATATAAAAACTTAAAAATTGAAACTCTTGTAGAACCTGAAATTAAAGCCAAAATTACAAAAGGGCAACCGCTAGGAACCTTAACGGTTTCACTAGAAGGGAAAAACATTGTTGAAAAACCTTTGGTTGCCTTATCAGATGTTGAAGAAGGCTCTTTCTTCAAAAAGATTTTTGACCAGATTAAACTGTTATTTTTAAACCTTCTTTCTGCTATTGGTTTATAGAAAATAAGGATTGAGCAACATGAAGCAAACTGTCTATCTTAATGGTCTATTTTGTCCGATGGAACAGGCTAGCATCTCGCCACAAGACAGAGGCTTTTTGTTTGGTGATGGCATCTATGAAGTTATTCCTGTTTTCAACCGAAAGCTATTTAAATTTGATGCCCACTTTGACCGCCTAAACAATGGTTTAGATGCCGTTTCTATTCGTAACCCTCATACGGCAGAAGAGTGGAAATCATTACTAAATCAACTAATTGAGCGTCACCCTTGGGATAATCAGTTTATTTATTTACAGGTCTCTCGTGGTGTGCAAATGATTCGTGACCACATGCCTGCCGATAATTTAACGCCTACTGTTTATGCCTACACCAATCCTTTAAAACCTGTTTCAGACAAGATTATTCAACAGGGAATCAAGGTCGTGACCTTAGAAGATATTCGCTGGTTAAGGTGTGATGTTAAAGCCATTACCTTATTACCAAATGTAATGATGAAAATTGCCGCTAAAAACCAAGGTGCAGATGATGCTATTTTGGTTGGACGAGATGGTTTAATTTCAGAAGGCACCGCCAGTAATTTATTTATTGTTAAGCAGGGTGAATTATTTACACCGCCTACTAGCCATAAAATATTACCGGGTATTACGCGCCTAGTGATTGAAAACATTGCTCGCCAACATAATATTACCATTCACGACCAAGAACTCTCCCAAAATGATTTAGAGCAAGCTGATGAAATTTGGTTAACCAGCTCAACTAAAGATGCTTTACCCGTTTGTACGTTAAATGACAAACCCGTTGGATCGGGAAAACCTGGTCCTATTTGGTTGAAAGTAAAAGATTATTTTGAAACAACCAAGCTTGCCATTATCGATAAATAAATTGGCGCTTACTAAGTTTATACCTTACCTCATAAAATCACACAATAGGCACTCACCATGACACAAGATCTACACACTCCTGACAAAGAATCCTTAATAGAATTTCCTTGTGACTACAAATTAAAAGCTATGGGTAAAAATGCAGACACTCTAGTTGACTGTGTCTATGAAATTACCCAGAAATTTGCGCCTGATGCATCTAAAGATTCTATTGAGCTAACGGAATCAAAAGGGGGCAAGTTCGTCTCAGTCAACATCACCTTTCATGCAACTTGTATTGAACAAATTCATGGCATTTATGGCGAGCTAAAAAGCCACCCAGAAGTATTAATGACATTATAGTCACCCCCATGCCTGTTCAATATTTAGGGAGCCAACCCTACCTAACCACCTGGCAGGCAATGCAAGACTTCACCCAAAACAGAACGGAAGTGACACCCGATGAAATTTGGGTCGTAGAACACCCTGCCGTCTTCACTCAAGGGTTGAATGGCAAAGCCGAACATATCCTAACCCAACCCACACATATTCCTATTGTGCAAACCGACCGAGGTGGGCAAATAACCTACCATGGCCCAGGCCAATTAGTGATGTATGTACTCATTGATCTCAAACGAGCTAAGTTAAGTGTCCGCCACCTGGTACACACCTTAGAAGATGCCCTTATTCAGTTCTTAGCAAGTTTTAATATTACCGCTATTGCCAGAGCCGATGCGCCAGGTGTTTATGTGAATCAGCAAAAAATAGCCTCCCTAGGCTTAAAGGTCAAAAAACACCGCAGTTATCATGGTTTGGCATTAAACGTGAATATGGACTTAGCTCCTTTTAAGCTGATTAACCCTTGTGGCTTAGCAGACATGGAAATGACTCAGCTTAGCGACCAGGTAAAATTAGACCCTCAAAATAACATCGATAGCTTAGGCGAAACCCTTTCCAAATACTTAATGCAACTGCTGCCCACTACCCAGTTTTAAGCGACCCACCCCTGGCGATTTTTAAGGTTCCACGGCTTATGAAACTGATTCGCTTCTAAAAACTTAAAAAAATTATATCGAGTATAATAATCACCTTATTATTAAATTAACCTGAAGAAAGTATTCATGTCCAATCGTTCTACAAATTCCCAGTCAGCACCGCTTTATCAAGAAATTTCTTTAGCTTCTATTGATAATCGTTCGCAAGCGGAAGACAGCTTAAAGGCCAAAAATCAAGCCATGTCAAAAGGAGAGTATAAAACTAAATCTCTTAAACATATGTCTGATCCATCTATCCCTAAACTAAAAAAGCCAAAATGGATTAAAGCCAAACTACCTTCTGCCAAGCATATTGGCAGGGTAAAAGAACTAAAAAGTATCTTGCGAGAGCAGGGTTTAAATACCGTTTGCGAAGAAGCTTCTTGCCCAAACCTAGGCGAATGCTTTGGTAATGGCACTGCCACTTTTATGATTATGGGACACATTTGTACCCGAAAATGTCCTTTTTGTGATGTCACTCATGGCCGCCCTAACCCACTAGACAACAACGAACCTACTCAGTTGGCTAAAACCATTCAAGCCATGAAACTAAATTATATTGTCATTACCTCGGTAGATAGAGATGACTTACGAGATGGCGGAGCCAATCACTTTTTAGAAAGTGTGAAAGCCATTCGCCAACGAACCCCTGAAGTTCAAATAGAAAGCTTAGTACCTGACTTTAGAGGACGCTTAACCATTGCTTTAGAAACCTTATCAAAAGAAGCACCCGATGTATTGAACCACAACCTAGAAACCATTCCCCGCCTATACGAAAAAGCCCGACCAGGCGCAGACTATCAAGGTTCGCTAGACTTATTACAACGCTTCAAGAAAATGAACCCAAACTGCACTACCAAGTCAGGCTTAATGGTTGGACTAGGTGAAAATATGGCTGAACTATTGGCCGTGATGCAAGACTTACGAGATAACCAAGTAGACATGCTGACCATCGGGCAGTATTTACAGCCTTCTGAGTACCACTTAGCAGTACAAAAATATTGGACACCCGAAGAGTTCAAAGAAATTGAAATTGCCGGACAGAAAATGGGCTTTAGCCATATAGCTTCCGGCCCAATGGTACGTTCTTCATACCATGCCGACTTACAAGCCAAAGGAGAGTTTTAATGAATACCATTAAACGATTTTTATTTAAAGACCTCAATATTCGTGGCCAACACATTCAGCTAAATGAAGCCTGGCAAGAAATGATTGAAGATCGTCATTACCCTGCTCCCCTGCTATCCATGTTAGGGGAAATAACTGCCATTACCGCCATGCTAGCCAGTGGCCTAAAGCACGAAGGTAAGGTCACGGTTCAGGTGCAAGGCAAAGGGCCTGTCAATCTATTAGTGGTTGAAGCGACCAATGATTTGGATATTCGAGGCGTAGCCAAAACCAATGCAATGATTACCGAACAACATACTGTTGATGATTTATTAGGCGATGGCCAAATACTGGTGACCCTTGAAAATAAAATGACACAAACGCACTTCCAGTCTTATGTAGCGCGTGAAGAAAATAGCATTGCCAAGTCCTTTGAAACCTTCTTAACCCAGTCAGACCAGCAACCTTCTAAGTTATGGCTTTCTGCCAATGAAACAGGGGTTGGTGGCGTGCTTATTCAAAAACTCCCTGCTTCGCAAGATATTGATACCGATGGCTGGGAGCGTGTGCATATGCTTTCAAATACGGTCACCGCTGAAGAATTGATTATGCTTGATTCTGAAACCCTCATTCACCGTTTATTCAATGAAGAACTGGTTGAACTATTTGATGGCCAGCCTATTCAATATCATTGCCCAAAAGATAACAGCCGAGTAGATAACATGTTGCTTTCTTTAGGCAAGGCAGAAGCCCAAAAAATTATTGATGAACAAGGTGAAATTGTCGTACACAATGAAATGTGTAACTTCCATGCACGTTATAATCAAGATGATATCAATAAATTATTTACAGAAGTTTCTTCTCCAACCGAGACTAAAGAGCCTTAAATCGATATGTCTATCAAGCGATATTTGAAGCTACAAATTCATACGATTGGCCGAAAGGTAAAACGTTCTGTATTTTTAAACAAATACTTTCCCAAGTTTAAAGACCCTGTTTACTGGTCTGGCGATAGAAAATCTTTTGCTCGTGCTGGCTTTACGGGTGCTGTTTGCATGATGCTACCTGTACCATTTCAAATGGTATTAGGGTCTATTTTTGCCTACTATGTTCGGGCAAATATCCCTTTATCTTCTGCCCTTGCTTGGATTACCAACCCATTAACCATGGGGCCGATTTGGTATGGTGGCTATCAATTTGGCACCCTTATCCTAAACACCCCCTCAATGGACTCACTGATTGCCAACAATCAAAATATTACCATTGCTTCAGCTGAATGGTTTTCAGTGGTATTTCCCCATATATGGAAGCCTTTCTTCTTAGGTAATACCTTGTTAGGTATTCTGATTGGGGTGATATTTTACTTAAGTATTTTACATTATCCCGACTTCGTCAGAATTTTAAAGAAAGGCCTCCATAAAACACCTACAGTAAAGTAAAGCTTAAATTAAAGACCCGTAAATTAATGACTATTTTATTTTAGAAAAGTTTGTATCAACACCGTATATTCCCTATAATAGCAGGCTTATCGGGATGTAGCGCAGTTTGGTAGCGCACCACACTGGGGGTGTGGTGGTCGCAGGTTCAAATCCTGTCTTCCCGACCAAATTCTATGCCGTCATGCAGGGTGAATTCACTAGGCATGGCGCTTCTAGCTTCAATCTATATTCCATAATATCTGGCACAATCTCTAAAAAGGGTTTCGTTAATTCTGGATCGAAATGCTTGCCACTATTTTCTTGAATAAGAGATAGCGCTTTTTCTAATGGCCAAGCCTCTTTGTAAGGTCTATCAGACATAATTGCATCAAAGACATCACACAAAGCAGCAATACGACCCGCCAGAGGAATATGATTTCCACTAATGCCTTTTGGGTAGCCAGAACCATCCCATTTCTCATGGTGTGTTAAACAAATTATTCTGGCTAACTTCATGGTAGGATTGTCAGAGCTCCCTAACATATGTCCACCCATCGTGGTATGGCGCTTCATTAACTCAAACTCTTCAGAGGATAATTTCCCAGGTTTGAGCAAGATAGCATCTGGAACGCCAATTTTACCAATATCATGTAAACTGGCTGCATCCTGAATTAACTTTGCTTCACCTTCTGATTGCCCTATTTTTTTGGCCAATAAGTAACAAGCATGGCTCATGCGTAAAATATGCTGGCCGGTTTCCTCATCTCGGTATTCCTCTGCCTTACCCAGCACACTAATCAACTCATTTTGAGTCTGCTGAACTTGTTGAGTGTGCTTATTATTTTCTGCAAATTTTTGAGAAAAACGGAAAGCGGAGGTAAAAATAAACAGGGCGGGGAGAAAGATAATAATAATCATAAAATTATCCATATTCCTGCCTTGATCAGTGAGGAACAATGCGGCTAAAACCCCTAAGTATGCCGGTAAATTTAAAATCATATAAGCTCTAAAATCTGCTCCTATTGATAAGAGCGAACTACCACTAAAGGTGACTACTAATATAACGGCAAGACCTTCATAATATGAATGTAAAGTTGAAACCTGTGAAACATGGGCAAATCGAATAATTTCAAAAAAAATATAACCCCAACTCCCTCCCATTAAAAATAAAATAAACCATAATTTTTTAGTTAACCGGCTGTAATTCAGTGGCTCGCCATTCTTAATTTTAGGCAGATACTTATAGATACTTCGAAAATAATAAGCCAACAACACCAACATAACTAGAGACCATAAAATACTCTCCAGAACGCTATAACCTAAGCCTGCTAAAAGGTAAAGGGAAGCCGCCATCAGAGACAACAAACCCAGTAGAGTCGGTTTAGCTGCTTTCAAAATATAAGCATACTGTTCTGCAAGTAATGTGGGTCGAATAAATAAATTATTGAACATATTATGCTCTACCTCTTAAAAGACACCTCATAGCGCCTATAAATAAGTTTATTTACTTAATTATAGGCTGTCAACCAAAATAATCTTATAGCTGTAGTCAAACCATACTTTTAAGCCCTAGCACTTACCTGAAAACGTCATTTAAAAATAGAGTAAACTGCTCTTTTAAGTACCCAAATAAGACCTACATATCATGTTAGAAGATGCCCTAAACAAACTGCCTGACATTTTAAAAAAAGACCTGTCAGAAAATTTATGTGCTTGTAATGAAGTGCCTAAAATAAAAGTTATTCAAGCCATTGCAGAGGGTGCGGATACATTAGAAAAAGTACAAGCCACCACTTACGCTGCAGATGGCGGTGGCTGTTGCCAAAGACAGGTTAAAAGATTAATTGAATGTATTTATGGTAAGGAATATAAACAGACATCTGAACAAATATCTAAGTAAACACGAGATGAACAACAGAAGTTATTTTGAAGGGTAAAAATCGCCAGGGGTGGGTAGGCCTATTCCAGCAGATTAAAGTAACACGTCTAGTTTAGCGCGTAGAAATCATCTAAGCCTTCACAAATCAAATGATTCACAAAGGTATGTGCCTCTTGAACACGAGCCGTTTCCACCGAGTTAATGTTAACACTAAAATGGCATAGTTCATTTAAGACAGTCGTTTGCTCACCTATCAATGCCACGGTAACACAATTTTTCTGTTTGGCCATTTCCATCGCAGCAACCACATTTTTACTGCTACCAGAGGTAGACATGCCAATCACCATATCGCCTGCTTGAGCCAGAGCTTCTATCTGGCGAGCAAAGACACTGGTAAAGTCATAATCATTAGAATGAGCTGTTAATAAAGAAGTGTCTGTATTTAAGGCAACCGAGGGCAAAGCTTTACGGTTCAACTTATAACGCACCATTAATTCCGCAGACATATGTTGAGCTTCTGCCGCACTGCCACCATTGCCCAACCACAAAACCTTACCGCCGGCTTCTAAACAGTCAATCATCGCTTGGGTAATATCTAAAACAGTTTGTTCTGCTTTCACCACAGATTCGATTGCTTTTTGATGTTCTTCAAGAGCATAGGCTAAGTTCATGCTTGGGTTTCCTGTATTTTTTCAACCAGTTTAGTCGTAGAGTAACCATCCCAAAAGGACAGCACTTTCACTTCACCGCCGTTATCCCAAACACATTTGGAGCCGGCGATATCTTCAGGCTTGTAATCGCCCCCTTTTACCAAAACATCGGGTGCTAAAGCACAAATTAAGGCTTCAGGCGTTTCCTCATTAAATGGCACAACCCAATCCACGCAACTTAAAGCAGACAGTAATTCCATCCTGCTTTCTAAGCCCACGACTGGACGGCTATCGCCTTTTAGTATTTTGACAGACTCATCTGAATTGACCGCAACAATTAAACGATCACCTTGTTTGGCGGCTTCATTTAAATAACGAACGTGACCTGAATGTAAAATATCGAAACAACCATTGGTAATCACCACTTTTTCACCCTTAGCTTGGGCTAGTTCAACCAAGGTTTTCACTTCTTCAACTTTCATTGAAGAAAAACCTTGATGACGCATATCGGCTTTTAATTGTTGCTCTAACTCTGCTTTTGAAACCGTTGAGGTACCTACTTTACGCACCACAATACTGGCGGCTTCATTCGCACAGTGCATGGCATTGCGTAAATTATTACCACTGGCAAATACGGTTGCTAAAGTCGCCATCACCGTATCACCAGCACCTGTGACATCGAAAACTTCTTGCGCCTTAGATTTTAATAAATAAGGCTCTTTGTCTTTTTCAATTAACGCCATACCATTTTCACTGCGTGTGACCAACAACGACTGAATATTTAAGTCTGTTATTAAGGTGCGAGCTTTGGCAATTAAGGAAGCTTCATCTTCACAAACCCCTACAATTTGCTCAAACTCTGATTGATTTGGCTTAATCAAGGTTGCCCCTTGATAACGACTAAAATCTAGGCCTTTAGGGTCAATAAATATGGGAACATTGTGGCTCCGCGCAGCGGCAATCATCAACTCAACACACTGAAGCGTCCCTTTGGCATAATCTGAAATGACCAACACATCATAATCAGCGACTTGCTTGGAAATGGTATCGGCAACTTCTTCGGCGACAGAGTAGGCAATAGGGTTTTCAAAATCCATGCGAATCAATTGTTGATGATGACTGAGCACACGTAATTTACAAATGGTACCTGACTTGGCTAATACCCAATGTGGGCTAACACCGTCTTTTTCTAACACCTTGGTGAGCTTATCGCCAAATTCATCTTCCCCCACCACGCCTACTAAAGTAACTTGTGCTCCGAGCGAAGCTATATTTAAGGCCACGTTTGCCGCACCACCTGCTCGCACTTCATCCTTTGCAACCTTTACCACAGGGACAGGTGCTTCAGGAGAAATTCGGTTCGCACTGCCTGACCAATACTGATCTAACATTACATCACCGACCACTAACACTTTTGCATTTGTAAATTCATGCATATTTCACACTTCCAACTCTTATATAGTTACTATTTCAACGAGGTTTCGATTAAAATATTTTCTTCAATTCAATTCAAGCCAATAGTTTACAGGATTTTTGTTTAATGAAACAATGGAAAATACTCTCTTTATTAACTGCTTCACTATTTTTATTACTTAAGCCGCCGCTAATACTCGCCGCAGGTACAGATTCTTCTAATTCAACCTTAATGAATGCTACTATTGTGGGTGCTATTGGTTCTTTAGGTTTTGCTTGTTTTTTAGGAAAACCACCCTGCTCCCTTTCACCAGGCATTAATACAAAAAAATTAACGCTGTCTGCTGATGCGGGCGCTGATAATACCGTTAACCAAGTTCGTTTGGCCTTGGGAGCAGACTGGAAAGAGACCCTTTGGGAAAATGATCACTTCATTATTGATGGCCGCTGGGAAATTAACACTAACTTTTGGGAATCTTCACAAAGCAACCCCGTTAATAAAAATGGTGTTATTTTAGGACTAACCCCTGTTTTTCATTATTCTCCTAAAAACATCTGGGCAAACCCCTATTTTGAATTAGGGGGAGGCCCCCAGTTAATGTCTAACACCTATCTTGAAAATGAAAACAAATCGACCCAATTTCAGTTTGGCAGCATACTAGGATTTGGCGTGTCAAACAAATACCTAGAAGTAGGGTATCGTTATTTGCACATTTCTAATGCCAATATTGAGCTACCTAACCCCGGCACCGACTTTCACAACATTCACCTAGGCATTAAATTTTAAGGTATCATCATTATGAGCTCCCAAAAAAACATCGATATTGCTAAAGACGTTTTTCAAATTCAAGCCGAGGCCATTGCGAACCTAAGCAATCAAATTGATGAGCAGTTTGATGGTGCAGTAGCTGCCATTTTAAACAGTTCTGGCCGAGTCGTTATTTGTGGTATGGGTAAGTCGGGATTGATTGGTACCAAAATCATGGCCACCATGGCCAGTACCGGTACACCTTGTTTCTTCATGCACCCAGGTGAAGCTTTTCATGGTGATTTGGGCATGGTGACCCAACAAGATATTTTCATTGCCCTATCTAATTCTGGGGAAACTGAAGAAGTCATTAAGCTACTGCCTTTCTTAAAAGACAATGGCAATATTATTATTTCCATGACAGGAAACCCCACTTCTACCCTAGCAGACAACTCCCACTTTCATCTTAATATTGCCGTACCAAAAGAAGCCTGCCCATTACAGTTGGCACCCACTTCTTCAACCACCGCAACTCTTGTGATGGGAGATGCTTTAGCAGTTGCCTTAATGGAAGCAAGAGACTTTCAGCCACAAGATTTTGCACGTTTTCATCCAGGTGGTAGCTTAGGCCGTAAATTATTGACCAAGGTTAAGCATGAAATGAAGTCTGAAAACCTTCCTTTCATTAGTGCTGAGGCTTCAGTTAAAGAGGTAATTCATACCATGACAGAAGGCCGTCTAGGACTTTGTATTGTCGGTGAGATGGGCGAAGGTATTATTACCGATGGTGATTTACGTCGTCACATGGAGCAAGATTTAGCAGGTATTATGTCTAAGACCGCGGGGGATATCATGTCTAAAAGCCCTTCTCACATTGATTGCAACGAAAAGCTTTCAGCCGCTGAAGATTTGATGAATACTCGTAAAATTACCTCACTATTGGTTAGTGACCAGCAAAAAATTGTTGGCGTCATTCAAATTTACGATTTAAACAAATAAACCGTGTTAATTAAACGAGACCTTTAGTCATGAATTTATTAGGGTATCGCTTACTCATCTTTATGGCGCTGCCTCTTTTTGCCTACGCAGCTTTTAAGCGTTGCCAGAAGGCTAAAGCCCAAAAAAATATTCCTAATATCAAACAGTGCTTTGGCAGTCGATTTGGGTTGAACAACACCCTTTTTGAAAAAGGTGGTATCTGGATTCATGCCGTGTCGGTCGGTGAAACCCGTTCTACCTTCCCTTTAATTTCGGCTCTTAAACAACAATACCCAAACCTACCTATTACCTTGACAAGCGGTTCTATTCAAGGCGCTATCCAGGCATTACAATTTAGCCCTGAGCCTATTCAGCACCAAATGATTCCTTACGATTACCCCTTTGCAATCAAACGGTTTTTAAACAAAATCCAGCCTCGCCTAGTGATTATGATCGAAACCGAGATTTGGCCAAACCTATATCAAGCTTGCCATAGCCAAGATATTCCACTGGTACTGGCCAATGCGCGCTTAAAAGACAAGTCGTTTCAGGCCTACCAAAAATATGCCTCCAAATTGGTTGTAAATGCCTTAAACCAAACTAAATTTATTGCCGCCCAGTTTCAGAAAGACGCGGATAACTTTCATTCTCTAGGGGTAGCTTCAGACCATATTCAGGTAATCGGTAATATTAAATCTGCCATTGAAATAGCACCTGACTTAGCAAAAGAAGCCCAAAACTTTATCGATAAACAAGGCTTAAATAATCGATTTATTTGGGTCGCTGCCAGTACTCACGGCGCCATGAAAGCTTATGAAGCTGAAGAAGTTTTATTGCTAAAAGTACACCAAAAATTATTAGAAAAGATACCTAATGCCTTGCTTATTTTAGCGCCACGCCACCCAGAAAGATTTGCAGAAGTGGCTGATTTTATCCCTGCTGACAAGTTGGCAATTCGTTCAAAAAAACAACCTATTACAGAACACACACAAGTCTATCTTGCCGATACGGTCGGAGAAATGATGACCTGGTTTAAGGTGAGCCAAGTAGCCTTTATTGGCGGCAGCCTGGTACCTTTCGGGGGACATAATATTTTAGAACCTACCGCATTGGGCAAGCCTACCTTATCTGGCCCACACGTTCAAAATCTACAAGCTTTGTTTAATGAGTTTATTGAAGAGGAAGCGGTGCTGATAGTAGAAGATGAAGTACAGTTAGCAGAGCAACTATATAGCTTAGCAACTGATACTGATTTTACAGAAATGATGCATCAAAACGCAACTGTCTGCTTTCAAAAGCAAGGCGGAGCCTTAGACAAGCTAATGCCTTTACTGGCACCCTACTTAGAAAAATAACGTTAATTAAACAATTATTTAGATGACTTTTGAAAAACGATTTTCAGTTTTACCTGATAAATAAGCATCAAAGACCATACAGATATTACGAATTAGCAAGCGTCCCGCGCTCGTGACATAAATATCTTGATCCGTTATTTCAATCAAGCCATCTACTTGCATAGGTTGTAAAGCCGCCATTTCTTTCGCAAAGTATTCTTCAAATCGAATATTCCACTGTGTATTAATAGTTGAAAAATTTAAATGAAAATGACTAATTAATCGAGTGATAATGTCGCGTCTTAGCTCATCATCTTCGGTTAAATACACGCCTCGGTAGACAGCTAACTCACCCGCATCAATCTTCTTATAATAATCATCTAGCCCCTTTTCATTTTGTGCATAGGTGTTATTAATTAATGAGATTGATGTCGCACCCATGCCCACTAAGTCTGACTCTGCATGGGTGGAATAGCCTTGGAAGTTACGGTATAGCGTTTCATTTTGTTGTGCAATCGCCAGTTCATCATCTGGCTTGGCAAAGTGATCCATGCCGATATAGACATAACCTGCTTCAAGTAAGCGACTAGAAGCGGCGTGTAAAATAGCCAACTTCTCATCTGCTGTCGGCATATCTTCTTCTTTCATTTTTTTCTGGGTCGGAAAGAGACTTGGCATGTGTGCATAGTTGAAAATAGAAAAACGATCTGCACCAGCCTCAATCACACTGTTCAGCGTCTTTAAAAACCCTGCTTCGGTTTGCTTTGGCAGACCATAAATTAGGTCAACATTAACAGACAAAAAACCGGCTTCTTTTGCCGCAGATAAGACTTCAAACGTTTCTGCTTCGGTTTGAATACGATTAATCGCTTTTTGTACTGCTGGGTCAAAATCTTGTACACCCAAACTCATACGGTTAAAGCCTAGCTCTCGTAGCAACAATACACTTTCACGATTGGCTTCACGCGGGTCTATTTCAATAGAGTATTCACCCGAATCATCATCATACAAATTAAAGTGTTCGCGCGTTTTAGTCATTAAGGCGCGCATTTCATCCATATTAATAAAGGTTGGTGTACCGCCACCCCAGTGAAGTTGATCGACGATTCTATCTTTACCAAACAAGGCGGCTTGAATTTCAATTTCTTTAAACAAGCGTTCTAAATAAGGCGCAGCTTTGCTTCTATCACGCGTCCAAACTTTATTACAGGCACAGAAGAAGCAAATGGTATCGCAAAAAGGAATGTGGAAATACAAAGACAAATTTCGTCCCGACTGATTGCTTCGCTCTACGGCAGAAACATAGTCTTTTTTAGTGAATTTTTCGTCAAATTCTAAAGCGGTTGGGTAAGAGGTATATCTTGGACCAGATTGGTTGTAACGCTTAATAAGATCTTCATCGAAAGAAATAGAAGCTGTTGGGTCGATTGATTTCACACGAATTCCTTTTTATTTTAGAGGCGCAGTGTAGCAAAGAAGCACGAGACAATAGACAGAGTTAACAACAGTCTTAATCTATATCAATCACTTTTTGGCAAATAGGAGAAGCCACATCAATGGTTTGATATTGCATTTGATGCCCACCATTTTGTTGGGCTAAAGCCAACTCACTAAATAAAAAATCTTTAACTTCTTCAAAAGGCATTTTTAAACCTGCCCAGTAACTAATCGCCCCACAGCTAATGGTAAGTTCGCCATTCGTTGCCTGACCAATGCTCTCTTTAAAACGGTCTGCTAACACCAAAATTCCTTTTGAATGTCGGCTTAAAGATTTAATAATAAATTGCTTACCGCTCATATAATACAAGGCATCTTCAACACGCGCTCCCTGCTTCACACAGTTAGCAATGATATCTATTTGCGCTTCAGAAACATCATCTTGATCAATTTCAAGCACCAATAGCTCGACCCAAAAGTCATAACGCGCTGCAAAGGCGGCGCTACGGGGTAACTCTAAATCAAATACGGTTGAATCTAAAAAGCCTTCCATGATTATGCCTACCTTGTTACTTAGTCTTGCTTAGTAATGACCCACCCCTGGTGAATTTTGGCTTTACGCTTAAAATCCATTGGCATGGTTCTTTGGGTGATGTTTTCTACATCGTATGCGTTCAAAGCCTCTTCATCAAGTTTAAATTTACGCATATTGGTAGAAAAAACTAACTTTCCGTTTGAAGAAAGCAATGACATTGCTTTTAAAATCAAATCGATATGGTCTCGTTGAATATCTAAAGTGCCTTCCATTCGCTTTGACGTCGAGAAAGAAGGCGGGTCTAAGAACACAACATCAAATTTTGGTCTGCTAGTGTCAGGCAAGGCAGATTGTTCATCCAACCATTCAATGACATTTACTTGTTCTAAACGGTGTTGACGTTCATCAATATCATTGTTCATGAAGTTGTGCTTTGCCCAATACAAATAGGTCTTCGACATATCTAAACTTAAACTAGATTTACAACCCATATTCGCCGCTTGTGCCGTGGCGGTTGCGGTATAACAGAATAAGTTAAGCAAGCTTTTACCGCTACTTAAAGTGCCCACTTCTTTACGAATATCACGGTGATCTAAGAAAAGACCTGTGTCTAAATAATCGGTAAAGTTAACGCGTAACCTGGTTTGGTTCTCAACCACGGTAAAGTAGTTTTTTTGCTCATCAAGTTGCTCATACTGGTCATTACCCTTTTGACGAGAACGAACTTTAAAAACAATCCTATCCGCAGGTACACCAAAAGCTTTTGGCAAGGCTGAAACGGCTTCATATAAACGACGTTTGGCCTTAGTTGGGTTCACTGTTTTGGGTGGCGCATATTCTGCCACTACAACCCAGCGCCCTGACTCTTCTGTTTCGTAAATATCCATCGCCAGTGCATATTCAGGAATATCTGCATCATAAACACGGTAGGCATTAATATCATTCTTTTTCACCCAAGACTTTAAACCCTTTAGGTTTTTCTTAATGCGGTTGGCCACCATTTTAGCATTATCAGATTCAGACAACTCAGGCTGTAATCTTGCTAACTGGCTCACCAAGTTACCCGCTACTTGCATTGCTGGCTGGCGATATAATTCAGGTTCAATGTCTAGTCTAAATAGCTTACATTCCATTGTACCATTGGCAAAATCGTGTGAACGCTTGGCTTTCAAACCTAAATACAGTCCTAGCTCTGGGTGACAGGTTAATACCGCCGCCTTCCAACCTTCAAACTCTAGCTTGAAATAGTCACCAAGGTGCATGTAGACTTGTTTAACTTCTTCTACTTCACCTAAACGTTCACCATAAGGCGGGTTGGTGACAATTAAGCCCTTAGGCCAATCGCCCCATTTTCTACCCTGCTCAATCGACATTTGTTTAATATCAATAATATCGCCATAACCTGCATTTTCAATGGCTTCTTCCGCAATATCTAATGACTTATGAGATAAATCTGAACCAAAAATCTCTGGCAAGGTTCTTAGCCCTTCAGCTTCACGTGCATCGGCTTCTTCAATTAGCTTTTGCCATAAAATATCATCATGGCTTTTCCAGCGGTTCAAAGCCATTAATTCAGACTTCATAATACCTGGTGCACAGTCAGAGGCAATCATCGCCGCTTCAATTAGAAAGGTTCCCGACCCACACATAGGGTCATAAAATACGCCGCCATTCTTGGCTATTTCAGGCCAGTTGGCTCTTAATAATATCGCGGCTGCTACGTTTTCTTTTAGAGGCGCCACCACCTGTTGACCTTCACGGTAACCACGCTGGTGCAAACTGTGACCGGTTAGGTCAATACTTAAGGTTAATTGCTGGCGATTTAAGTGAGCGTGTACTTTTAAATCTGGGAATTCAGTATCAATATCAGGTCGGCTATCGAAATGCTCTCTAAAGTAATCAACAATGCCATCTTTCACTTTTAAAGCACCAAAGTGACTATGGGTAATGCCTAGACCTTGCCCTGAAAAACTGACAGAAAAAGTGCTGTTAACGTCTAAATGTTTCGACCAGTCTATGTTCATTACTTGCTGCGTTAAATCATCTTGATCTTCTAACTCAGTATCCAGCACAATATAGTAAATATGATTCGCCAAGCGTGACCACAAGCAAGCACGATAACCGACCTCTAAATCACCTTCAAAGGTAGCGCCCGTTGGTTGCATCTTAACGTCAGTGGCACCAAACCCCATCAATTCTTCTCGTAAAAGTTCTGGTAAACCTTTGGGGGTGGTAGCAAAAAACTGGCTCATGGCTAAAGTCCTGATAAATAAAAGCCTATTTTACTTCATTCATGCCACTTACTTTTGTAAAATGGAAAACAATCCACTTGAATTTACATCATGAATACTTTAAAAAAATCTATTATCACCAGTATCCTTTTTTTCTGCACGCTAAATAGTGTCCAAACTTGGGCTGATACTTCGCAGAAAGAAGAAGCCAGCTTCCAAATTTGGCTAGATAACTTCAAGGTGAATGCCAGCGCACAAGGTATTAGTGATGAAACGCTAAACCGTGCTTTCAAAGGCATCACGCTTAATGAAAAGGTCCTAGAATTAGACCGTCGTCAACCTGAGTTTTCTAGCACCTTCTGGCAATATTTTAATCGTGCTGTCACCGAATGGCGCGTTAAAAAAGGTCAAGAGTTGCTTCAAAAAAACCAAGCTTTGTTAACCGAAGTAACCAAAAAATACGGTGTCCCTGAAAGAATTCTGGTGGCTTTTTGGGGTATGGAAACCAACTATGGTAGCTACACAGGCAATACACCCACTATTCAAGCTTTAGCCACCTTGGCTTACGACCCTCGTCGTCGTACGTTTTTTAGCCATGAGCTTATTAGCGCTTTAAAGGTAATCGAAAAAGGCTATGTTACCCCCACTAAAATGCAAGGTTCTTGGGCAGGTGCTGTTGGCCAATGCCAATTCATGCCCAGTAATTATTTAAGATATGCCGTTGATGGCGATGGTGATGGCAAGAAAGATTTATGGCATAGCCAAGCCGATATTTTTCACTCTATGGGTAACTTTTTACAGCAACTAGGCTGGGAAAAAGAAGTTAACTGGGGCAGAGAAGTTAAGTTGCCTAAACACTTCAACCTAGCCATGGCCGATGGTAAACAACAACGTTCGCTTGATGAATGGCGTAAATTAGGCATTAAACTGGCCGATGGACGAGAGATTCCACACAGCGAGATGCCTATTCAAGCGGCTTTATTATTGCCTTACGATTACCGCGGGCCGGCTTTCTTGGTTTACCACAACTTCTTTGTCATTAAAAAATGGAATAACTCAACCAACTATGCGCTGGCTGTGGGGCACTTAGCTGACCGACTTATTGGGCGTGCTCCCTTAAGTAAAAAACAGCCTAAAAATGATAAAGCCATGACTCGTGAGCAGGTTAAAGAGCTACAAGAAAGGTTAACCGTTGAAGGGTATAACGTCGGCAAACCAGATGGTGTAGCGGGTAGCAAAACACGAACCGGGCTTAGAGCTTACCAGGCTAAGAAAGGCTTACCTATTGATGGTTATCCTTCTGTTCGTATGCTAACCATATTACAACAAAACCAACATTAGATTCATTTGAGTAGTGATGGGTAAAGGTATGATGAAATTAACCCTAGAAGGTCAGGTAAAACTTACTAACAGCAATACACAAGGGTTTCCACCTGCCTACCTATTTTGGAAATTAATGGCACAGACACAAAAAAACCAAAACTGCCTACTTAAGCAAAAGCGTACTGCACTGCCTTTGCCTAAATAGACTGGTTTTGGTTTTAAAGTTGGTTTATTAGCAAGCTTATTCCAAATAGGCTTAAGCGTTCGACTCTTCCTTAGCTTGCTTACCTTGTTTTGGTTTCACAAAAAACTCACTGTAAATTAACAATACCGCACCTAATGAGATAGCAATGTCTGCCACATTAAAGGTGGCGTAATGCCAACTGCCAATATAGAAATCAATAAAGTCGGTTACCTTGCCAAATAAGACTCGGTCAATAACGTTACCCAATGCCCCACTTAAAATTAAGTTAATCGCGAAAACTTCTGCCGTCCACTTAGCAGGTAACTTTCTTAACCAGAAAATTAACACACCACTAATACTTAAGGCTAAAGCGGCAAAAAACCATCTTTGCCAGCCTCCCATGTCCGCTAAAAAGCTGAAGGCTGCGCCTTCATTATAAATAAGCGTCATATTCAAATAAGGCATGATAGCAACGGGTTCAGCAAAGGTTAAATAGCTGTTGGCCAAATACTTTGTCAACTGATCTAAAATAATCAGTAACAAGGCGAACCAAAGTGTTTTAACCGCTGTTTGCATTAAAGAAGAAGGCATCAAACGACCTTAAGCAAAGCTACGGCTTTCACCATCGCCATAAACGTTTTCAACACAACGATCACATAAGTTTTCATCTTCACTATGGCTACCCACATCTTCACGATGATGCCAACAACGGCCACACTTAGGTTTGTCTGATGCTTTTGGCTCAACAAATAAACCTGCCTTTTCTGATTCCACTGCTGCCGCTGTTTTATCTGCTAAAGGCAGTACGGTTGCTTCAGAGGTAATTAGCACAAAGCGTAATTCATCTTGTAAACGGTTTAATTTTTTAAATAAAGCTTCCTCTGCAAACAAAGTCACTTCAGCGGTTAGAGAGCCTTTAATAGCTCCTTCTTTGCGCAACACTTCAAGTTGTTTTGCCACCGCAGAGCGAACTTCAATCATTTCTGCCCAGTAGGCTGAATTCATTTCAGTGGTTTCATCTAATGCGGTTAAACCTGTGTACCATTCTGAAATAAAGATGGTATCGGTTCTGTCACCCGGAATTTGTGGCCAAATCTCTTCTGCCGTAAAGCTTAAAATAGGTGCTATCCAACGAGTAAGGGCTTCAATAATATGATACAAAGCGGTTTGTGCTGAACGACGCGCCACACCATCTGACTTGCAAGTATATTGACGATCCTTAATCACGTCTAAATAGAAAGCACCCAGTTCAACAGAACAGAAGTGAGTCACCGCTTGATAAATAGCATGGAAGTTATATTCTTCATAAGCCGTAATGACTTTTTCTTGAATAGCAGCCGCTTGACCAATTGCCCACTTATCCAATGGCAATAAGTCATCATAATTCAATGTATCCGTTTCGGGGTTAAAGCCATTTAAGTTGGCTAATAAGAAGCGTGATGTATTACGAATACGACGATAAGCATCTGCAGTACGGCTAATAATTTCATCAGATACAGTCATTTCATAACGGTAGTCAGCAGCTGAAATCCATAGGCGTAAAATGTCTGCGCCATACTTGTTTGAAATATCTTGTGGCGCAACCACGTTCCCTTTCGACTTAGACATTTTTTTACCGTCTTTGTCCACTGTGAAACCGTGTGTTAATACCTGCTTATAAGGCGCTTCATCTTTAATCGCTAAAGAAGTTAATAGAGAAGACTGGAACCAACCACGGTGCTGATCAGACCCTTCTAAGTATAAGTCTGCTTTGCCAGGATAGCCTTCACGCTTAGCCAATACAGTGTAATGTGATACGCCAGAATCGAACCAAACATCTAAAATATCGGTTACCTGCTCGTAGTCATCAGCATCCTTACCCAACATCGCTTGCACATCTAAATCGTACCAAGCATCAATCGACTTTTCTTCAACCATTAAGGCAATTTTTTCCATCATTTCTAAGGTATTCGGATGCATTTCACCCGTTACCTTGTGAATGAAAATAGTGATTGGCACACCCCAGAAACGTTGGCGAGAAATACACCAGTCAGGGCGGCCATCAATCATGCCTTCAATACGAGATTGGCCTGTTTCAGGTACCCACTCAACGGTTTTAATAGCTGACATGGCTTGATCTCGCAAACCATTTTCAGTCATGCTAATAAACCATTGTGGCGTTGCACGGAAAATAAGTGGCGTTTTAGTACGCCAGCAATGAGGGTAACTGTGCACAATATTTTGATGGTGCATTAAAGCATTGTGTTCTTTCAATACTTCAAGAACATGTGTATCCACTTTCAATACATTTTCACCTTCAAACAACGGTGTACCAGCAACAAAGTTACCACGACCATCGACAGGGCAATCTACTTCTAAGCCATACTTTAGACCAACCGCGAAATCTTCCTGACCATGTCCAGGGGCAGTATGAACGGCTCCTGTACCTGCATCAGTCGTAACGTGGTCGCCTAAAATAAGTGGCACCACTCTTTCATAAAACGGGTGTTGTAATGACAGCATTTCAAACTGTGCACCTAGTGCAGTGGCTAAGACTTTGTAATCTTCAAAGCCCCATTTTTGCATAGAACTGTCTAATAGGTCTTCACCAATAAAGACTCTTTCTGACCCTTGCTCGCCATTCACCTGTACCAACACATAGTTGAGTTCAGGGTTAATGGATACCGCTTGGTTAGCCGGTAAAGTCCAAGGCGTTGTGGTCCAAATAACCACTGAAATAGTGCCTTCACCTGTCTCTACTGGGTTGCCAAATGCTGACAGGAAAGCGCTTTCGTCTAACACCTTAAAGCGTACATCAATGGCATGAGACTTCTTATCTTCATACTCCACTTCCGCTTCCGCTAAAGCCGAATGCCCACCAATACTCCAGTAAACGGGTTTAGTGCCTTTTACGATATGACCTTTTTCTAAAATCTTGGCAAAAGCTCGAATTTCATCGGCTTCAAACTTAAAGTCTTTGGTTAGGTAAGGATTTTGCCAGTCAGCGACCACACCCAAACGCTGAAAGTCAGCCATTTGGCCATCAACCTGCTTTTGTGCATAGTCACGACAAGCTTGTCTAAATTCTGTGGCACCTATTTTCTGGCCAACTTTGCCTTTTTTCTTTTCAACATTTAACTCAATCGGCAAACCATGACAATCCCAACCAGGAACGATGGGCGCATCGTAACCATTAAGCCCTTTTGACTTAATAATCATATCTTTCAGCACTTTGTTTACAGCATGACCAATGTGGATATTACCATTGGCATAAGGAGGACCATCATGCAAAATAAAGGTTGGACAACCGGACTTAGCTTCACGAATTTTCTGGTATAAGTCTGCTTGCAACCAAGCACTTACCTGCTTAGGCTCGCGGTTTGGCAACCCCCCACGCATAGGAAAATTAGTTTCAGGAAGGTTTAAAGTAGGCTTATAGTCAGTTGTCATAATCGTCTTTTAAGTTAAAGTTAGCTGTTTATAAAATAATAATATTTAAGAATAATGTAGTTGTTGCTTAGCTTGTTCAACATCTTGTGTAATCTGTATTTTGAGTTCATTTAAGCCATTAAATTTTTGTTCTGCTCGAATAAACTGGTGCAATGTCACACATACATGCTCGCCATAAACGTCGGCCTGCCAGTCAAATAAATGCACTTCAATTGAAGGGCGAAGCCCATTTATTGTTGGGCGAATACCAATATTGGCCACGCCAGCCACAGGCTGTTCTGCCAATCCCGTAACGGTCACGCTGAACACACCACTTAAAGGCATCTTCTGTCGTTTAGGGTTTAAATTCAAAGTTCTAAACCCTAGCTGACGGCCCAGTTTTTGGCCGTGCATTACTCGCCCTTGAAAAGCAAAAGGGCGACCTAGCAAATAGGCAGCTTGCTTTAAATCTGCTTGTGCTAAGGTTTGGCGAACGCGCGTACTACTGACTCTTTCACCTGCTACTTCAAATGTGGGGTGTTGTTCAACTATCATGCCTAACTTAGCGCCCTCCTGCTTTAGCAGTTGGAAGTTACCGGCACGATGCTGGCCAAATTTAAAGTCATCCCCTACAATCAGTTTTTTAACTTTAAGCTGGCCGACCAATAAGCCCTCAATAAAATCTAAAGGCATTTGGTTAGCAAAGTAATGATTGAAACGGCATAGTAATACGACATCAACCAGCCCGCTCTGCTGTAAACAGTTCATTTTTTCACGAAAGTTCATTAGCCTAACGGGTGCCTTGTCGGCATTAAAAAACTCTACCGGCAAAGGCTCAAACAACATCACGACGCTGGGTAAATTTTGGCTATCTGCTTCTTTGCGTAAATTCTTCAAGATTTGCTGATGCCCTAAATGCACGCCATCAAAATTACCAATGGTTAGTACACAGCCTTTTGCTAAGTCAGCATGCTGTGATGCTAAATTGTATAACCCGCGAATTAATTTCATGCTTCCTGTACAGTCACTGCCAATCTTCTTAATAAGCTGTTAATTATACTCTAAAGCATTGATTTGATACAAAGCTTTAATCTATGCTTTCCATCTTTTTTATACTCTGCTTTTGGAGCCTTAAGCCTAGTGAGTATAAAGTAATAGCGTATAAGATAATTGACACCAATACCAAGCCCATTAACCAGCTTAATCGCATGCCCGCACCAAATGCTTGCCAACTTGTCACCTCTGGCGTTGCCCAAACTAGAAAAACAGTCAAGACCAAGTTACCCATCACCACTTGAAAAGCCAGCTTCAACCAACCCGACAAAGGTTTAAAAACATCCGTTTTAACTAAGAACCAATACAATAAGCCCGCATTTACAAAAGCTGAAATAGAAGTCGCCGCCGCCAAGCCCACATGCGCGAAAGGCCCTATTAAAATTAAATTCATCACGATATTGGTTAACAAAGCAACAATAGCTACCTTAACAGGTGTTTTCATGTCTTTACGGGCATAAAAAGCGGGCGCTAATATTTTCACTAAAATAAAGCCCACCAAACCGAAAGAATAAGCCATTAAGCTCATGCCCGCCATATTCACATCATTTAAGGTAAAGGCTCCGTATAAGAATAAGGTAACCAACAAAGGCTTAGCCAATAGCAGCAGACCTAGCATCGCTGGCACACCAATAATTAACACCAAACGTAAAGAAAAATCTAAATCCGCTTGAAACCCCTTCCAATCTTTGTTGGTGGCTTTTTTAGACAAGCCGGGCAACACAACAGTGGCTAAGGCCACGCCAAACACACCCAAGGGGAACTCCATTAAACGGTCTGAATAATACAACCAAGAAACCGAACCAGAGACCAAAAAAGAAGCCAAAATAGTATCCACCAATAAATTGATTTGCGCCACCGACACACCAAACAAAGCAGGCAACATAAGGCGTTTTACTTCATCAACACCCGGGTCGGATCTCATGGTAGGTGATGGCAATAAACCTAGCTTAATTAAGAAAGGAATATGAAATAACAGCTGTACCACGCCCGCAACCAATACACCCCAGGCCAACGCCATAATAGGCACGTCTAAATAAGGCGACACCCAAATAGCAAAGGAAATTAGCGCTAGGTTTAAAAATACAGGGGTAAAAGCGGGCACGGCAAACTGATTATAGGTATTCATAATGGCGGAGGAAAATGCCACCAAAGAGATTAACAAAAGATAAGGAAAAGTAATGGACAACATATTTGATGCCAGCTGAAATTTTTCAGGGTCATCCATAAAGCCAGGCGCAAACACCATCATCCACAAACTAGAACCAAACACACCAAAAGCAGTTAGTAGCAACAACACTCCCGCTAACCGGAAACTAATGGCGTCCACTAATTTTTGAACGGCGGCTTTACCGCCCTTCTCTTTTGCTTCTGCCAATATAGGGATAAAAGCTTGGGAAAAAGCGCCTTCTGCAAACAAGCGTCGGAAAAAATTAGGGATTTTAAAGGCAACAAAAAAAGCGTCGGCGCCATTAGAGGCACCAAAATAACGAGCAATCACCATATCTCGAACAAAGCCGAGCATACGAGAAATCATCGTCATACTGCCCACTGTGGCGGCGGCTTTAATCATTCTAGTCAAGGTCAATTTTCCTACAAAATGGGGCTATTAAATGAGAATAGTATTGTACCGCAATCCCAACAAACACATAATTTTTCATTAAACATACCCTGCAAACCTAAAAATCACCAGGGGTGGTCTACAACATGACACTCACCTCTGGTGATTTTTATATTTCAAAGGTTTTTAGCTTTAATGGGGACGCTACCCTTTTTTAATGGGGACGCTACCCTTTAAAAATTAGATATAAAAAAACCGGGCTAAACCCGGTTTCTTTTTTGAACGTTGAAACTAAAGCTTATAGTGCTTTAATTCTAGCGTTCAAACGAGATTTAGTACGTGCCGCTTTGTTCTTAGCAACCAGACCCTTACGAGCCATTCCGTCTAAACCAGACTGTGCTGCGCGGAAAGCTGTGTTCGCAGCTTCCTTGTCACCAGCTTCAATTAACGTTAGTACTTTCTTAACTGTGGTACGCATTGCTGCACGAAGGTTGTTATTGTGTACGCGACTCTTTTCTGCTTGACGTGCTCTTTTAGTAGCTTGTGCTGAGTTTGCCATTATATTTCTCCATAAATTGTTTAAGTTTTCAGTAATTTATGTCGATACGCATCGACAACAACAACGTCCTTAGAGGGCTAAATCTCTTCGAAAATCATCTAAATGTTTGAAAGGATTGCGGGATTATGCACAGAAACCCCTTTCCTGTCAACTTTTATTAATAGTACACCTTACTATAGTTATTACTCTAGGTAAAAAAGTTTATGATATAGTGGGTTTTAAAAATGATGGAATAAATAAGAATGAGATCAATAGGACTTTTAGGCGCTATTTCCATTGGAATTGGCGGCATGGTAGGTGGCGGTATATTTGCTGTTTTAGGCGAAGCCGTCTCTCTAGCCGGTGGCGCCACTGCCATTGCCTTCGCAGTAGCAGGCTTAGTTGCCTTACTAAGTGCCTACTCGTATGTAAAACTATCTGTCACATACCAAAGCAAAGGAGGAACCGTTGCCTTTATAGATAAAGCATTTGGAGACAATGTATTGTCTGGTTCAGTCAATCTAATATTATGGCTAAGCTATTTGGTCACCATCTCGCTTTATGCAACGGCATTTGCCTCATACGGTGAAACATTTTTCACCAATAAGTCGCCTTTAATACATCATGGCCTCATTACCGTTGCCATTATTTTGCCCGCTATTATCAACCTAGTCAGCGCCTCTTTTGTGGGTAAGTCTGAAACCATTATCGTGGCGATCAAAGTATCCTTATTAGTTTTAGTCATCGTGGCTGGTGCTTCCTACGTTGACCCACAACGAATAGCGGTAGACCATTGGGAAGCGCCCTTATCGATTATCACAGCAGGCATGATTATTTTTGTCGCCTATGAAGGCTTTGAACTGATTGCTAATTCTGCAGAAGATATTAAAAATCCTACTAAAAATTTACCTCGTGCTTTTTACGCCTCTGTTACCATCGTTATTGCGCTTTATATTGCTATCTCTATTATTACAGTTGGAAATGTCCCCACAGAAACCTTAGTAAAAGCAAAAGATTACGCGCTTGCCGTAGCAGCCAAGCCCTCACTAGGCCATACGGGCTTCGTATTGGTCGCCATTGCTGCGCTTCTTTCAACATTTTCAGCTATTAACGCAACCATCTATGGAAATGCACGATTAGGCGTTATCATTGCCAAAGATAAAAAACTACCCAAACAACTCATGGCATCTAAAAATGGTGTCCCTTTTATGGGGGTTATTTACACACTTATTTTTAGTTTAGTGTTAGCAAATAGTATCAACTTGACTGAAATAGCCATTATTGGCAGCGCCGGATTTTTACTGATATTCTTTCTAGTCAATTTAAGTGCCTATAAACTACGTAAAGAGATAGGGGCAAACCGCCTGATCGTCACGACCTCTTCTACCCTTACCTTCCTGTCATTATTTATTTTGCTGTACCACACCTACACATCTAATCCACAGGCCGTCATTATTTTTATGGCTTTCATTATATTTTCACTGGTATTTGAGGGAGTATATGGGAAGTACGGAAAATATGAAGCCAAAAAAATATTGATGAAAAATAAGCTTTAAATGATAGCTACTTTTAAAAGCATTTATTCTCGGTGATAAGGGTGATTTTGAATAACAGACCAAGCACGATAAATTTGTTCAGCAACCAAAACGCGCACCATTGGGTGCGGTAAAGTCAGCTTCGACAAACTCCATTTCCAAGTCGCTTTTTGAATAAGGTCAGCATGCAAACCATCTGGCCCGCCCACCACTAAAGCGATATCTTGACCGTTACCCAACCAAGACTCTAGCTTATCGGCAAACTTTAAGGTACTTGGTTGCTGACCATTTTCATCTAAAATGACCAAAGCCGCGCCTTTCGGAATTGCGACTTCAATACGCTTTGCTTCTTCAACCTTGTATTTATCGACAGAACCGGTTTTACCTCTTGTCGCCATGGGTAGCTCTACCAGTTTTAACTGGCAAGCTTTTGGCAAACGCTTTTCATACTCTGCATAGCCGGTTTGTACCCATTTAGGCATTTTCTGCCCAACAACAATGAAGTGAATAACCAAAATTAAGCTTCTGTATCTGAACGATCTGGCGCCATGCTCCATAGCTTCTCTAGCTGGTAACGCTCGCGAGTGGCTTCGGTCATTACATGCACGACGGCATTATTTAAATCAATTAACATCCACTGTGGATCTTGAGTCGTTTCAATCCCTAAAGGCGGGCGGTCAATATCTTTAAATGCTTGTGCAACCGCATTACCGTTAGCTTTTACGTGTGTGGTTGATGTACCAGTGGCAATAATCATTAAGTCCGTAAACGAGCTAATGCCTTCTACGTCAATGACTTGAATGTCTCTCGCTTTTCCATCTTCTAGGGTTTTAACCACTAGGTCTTGTACTGCTTGCTTATTCATTTGTTTGTCTCTCATATAAATGTATTTGGTTAATATAATCTTCTACGACTTGGGGCAGGCTGTCTGCACCCAAGTTATTTTGTTGAATGTTCTGTTTTATCTCTGTTGAACTTAAATCAATCAAGCTCACATCTTGTTTCATTATCTGGCCAGTCTTTGCGCTAAACTGCACTACTTTACGCGCTTCCCACAACTCCCTCTCAATGCCTTGTTCAGATAACACAGCACCAGGGCGGCCCATAATTACCAGATTGGCAAGGGTTAAAATCTTCTCGTATTGATGCCACCGCGAGAAATCATTAAAAACATCCGCCCCCAACATCAGCACCAAACTATCATTTGGAAAGCAGGTTTGCAGGGCGCTCAAGGTATCCACCATAAAAGAAGGACCCGAACGTTTTACTTCAATATCATCTAACACAAACCCGTCAATATTTTGAATGGCTAACGCAGTCATTTCACAACGTTGTTGCGCAGAAGCTAGGGGGATTTTACCCAACACAGGCTGGCAAGCAGGAATGAATCGTACTTCATCCAAGCCTAGATTCTGCATCACTTCATAAGCAGGCTTTAGATGACCGAAATGAATCGGGTCAAAGGTTCCACCATTGATACCAATTTGTTTCATCGCGCCTACCTTCACTCATAAAAGGGTACCGTCCCCTTTTATGCCTTCACACTTAATTAATTTTAGGTATTATACAAGTATGCAGACTAAATCTTTGAAAAATCCTGTTATTCCCATCGAACTGAAACAATTTCTTTGGCAGTATTTTGCCAGCCACCCAACTAGCAGTGAATTTGAACTGTTAAAAAGTTTACAACAAGCTGGCTTTTCAGAGTTCAGTACATCCTTTGAACCCTTAGTTTTATTTCGTTCTCACTTCCTGTTGTTTCATATTTTATTTCGACTACAAGATGAATGGTTTACAGAAGACATCGCCATCTTAGAAATAAACAGTACCAAAATTACCTTTAAACCTTATGTAAACCCGACTGAAAGTCAAAAACCGCCAGGGGTGGTCTCGGTCATCAATCAAGATGCTCAGTTAAAAGCTTACTATTTAGACTATTCAGAGTTCTTAAATACCCAAGAAGAAGATGTGGTGACGCTATTAAGCGATTTCTGGATTAAATATGCCCAATTACCCGAAGAAAGTGAACGACAAGCTGCCCTATCGCTGTTAAAAATTGAAATTCCTTTTAAAGAACTCACTAGAGCAGACATAAAAAAAGCCTATCAAAAGGCTTGTTATTTACACCACCCTGATAAAGGCGGTGATGCAGATAAGTTTGTGCTTATCCTAAATGCCTACCAACTATTGAAGCTAGACATTCAAGATTTTATTTAGACATAACGAGCTCAACACGTCTATTTTGTGCTCGCCCTTCTGCTGTTGCGTTGTCAGAAATGGGATTAGCTTCGCCCAAACCTGTTGCTTTAATGCGACTTGCATCAACACCTTCTCCCTCTAGATATAACTTAACCGAATTTGCACGCTTTTCAGATAACCTTTGATTATTTTTAACACTACCACGTGAATCAGTATAGCCTTTGACCGCAACACTGCTCTTTGGGTTTGCTTTTAAATACTCTACATAAGCATCTAACTTAGTTTTCGCTTCACCAGTTAACTCTGAACCGCCACTTTTAAAGAAACCTGAAAAAGATAAAGGTACTGAAATTGCTGTCGCACTAATAGCTTTTGGAGCAGCTTCCTTTACTTTTTCTACTGGCTTTTTAGCGATTGGCGCGGCCGGTGGATGGATGACTGCCATTTTTTCTGCAGGCGCTTTAGCAGCCTTTTGAAACTTCTTCAAACCAGGATCACAAGCTTGAATAGCCAAAGCTTCAGACCAATCTCTTGTTCTTACACAGCCACCCCAACGATCACGAACAATATTGTTATCAGTGTCTTGGACATAGGCATCATTATCTTCATGAGGGATATCTTTTTCCCAAGCAAATGATGCGCTAGACACCGTTAATAAAATGGCGGCACTTAACACTTTTAAAGATGGCTTCATTTAGAAACTCCTTTTATTATCTTCTAAAAAATGAGGGACTTCCCTCTCTTGAATATTTATTTACTTAAGTTCGAATATTACCATCACCTAGTACAATGTATTTCTGTGACGTTAACCCTTCCAAACCAACAGGGCCACGAGCATGGAATTTATCGGTACTGATGCCTATCTCTGCACCCAAACCATATTCAAAACCATCTGCAAAACGGGTTGAAGCATTCACCATGACTGAGCTTGAATCTACCAAAGCTAAAAAGCGGCGCGCGGTGGTAAAGTTTTCGGTAATAATTGACTCGGTATGACGCGAGCTAAAGGTTTCAATATGTTCCATGGCTTCATCCACACCAGACACCACCTTAATAGATAAGATAGGCGCTAAATATTCTGTTGCCCAGTCAACTTCCGTAGCTTCATTCATTGCCACGATCTTTCTAGTCTTAGCACAACCACGTAGTTCAACACCTTGCTCAACCATTTTCAAACAAAGGTTCGGTAATATTTCAACCGCTCGTGATTCGGCAATCAACAAGGTTTCCATCGCATTACATACACCGTAACGATGGGTTTTAGAGTTGAAAGCGACTTTAATAGCCTTTTCCGTATCGGCTTCATCATCAATATACACATGACAAATGCCATCTAAATGTTTAATAACGGGTACTTGTGCATCTTTGCTAATGCGCTCAATCAAGCCTTTTCCACCACGCGGAATAATGACATCGACATAATCAGGCATGGTAATCAACTCGCCTACCGCCGCACGGTCAGTGGTTTCAACAACTTGAACAGCCGCTTCGGGTAAATCTGCCGTTTTTAGTGCCAACTGAATACAATTTGCCAAGGCTTTGTTGGAATGAATCGCTTCTGACCCACCTCGTAAAATGGTGGCATTGCCCGACTTCAAACATAAAGCAGCCGCATCAATTGTGACATTAGGACGAGATTCGTAAATAATGCCGACCACCCCTAAGGCCACGCGCATTTTACCCAGCTGAATGCCTGAAGGTAAAAAATGCATATCAGTTATTTCCCCAATAGGGTCATTTAAAACCGCCACTTGGCGAAGTCCTTCTGCCATTTTTTCAATGCCTTCGTCGGTAAGCGCTAAACGATCTAACATTGCTGCATCTAACCCATTCTTTTCGCCTTGTACTAAATCTTTAGCATTTTCAGCTTTCAAATAATCTGTTCGGTTTAATAAGGTATCTGCCATACACAACAAGGCATTATTTTTTTGTTCAGTCGAAGCAACAGACAAAACACGCCCTGCTTTTCTAGCGGCTTTACCCATGCTTTGCATCATCTTTGAAATGGTATCAGACATTTTTTATCCTATTTATGCTGTAAGAATATCCTGGCTAGTTAGCCTGAACATCGTATATTTGTTGTTTAGAGTTTTCATAAGTGGGCTTTAAGAAGCAATTTTAAAAACCAACTCTGACAAACCGATCCAAGCATCTGGCTTGCCATAGCCTGCACGCAGGCCTTTCATATTTAAGTCTACTGCCAAAGCAATGCTTAACATCGACTGTAATTGCGCTAAGTTATGGCGTTGTAAAGCAGTTCGATATTCGCCTTGTTTGGACGGCCAAATGCGTAACTGTTTAAAGACTGCTGGTAAAGGCTGCCTTTGCGATAGCTGACTTAGGTTAATTAACGCTCGCAGTTCTTTGGAAAGTAACCATAAAATAACCGCTTGCTCCAAGCCTGCTTGGCGTAAACGCTGTAATATTTGAATCGCATATTGTGTTCGCCCCATTAGCATGGCACTGCTTAACGCAAACAGTTGGTAATGAGCTTGATCGGCTACGCTGTCTTGAATATGTTGTGCATTCAACGACTGCCCAGGGAACAATAACGAAAGCTTTTCTAGCTCTTGGTCAGCGGCCAGCAAATTACCTTCCACCCTTTCTGCCAATAATACCGCGGATTCTGAATCAAGCGTCAAGCCCATTTCAGAAGCGCGTTGTTGACACCAACCTACCAACTTTTGACCTTCAATGGGTCTAGATTCTACAACCAACCCAGCGGCTTCTATTGCCTTAAACCATTTGGCACTTTTTTGCTTATACTCAATTTTCTCACACAGAATAATGAAACCTATCTCAGGCGGGACATCATGCACCATCTTTAACCATTCTTGAATAAAGGCACCACCGTCTCTGCCAAATTTAGCGGTGGGCACATCTAGTTCTATAATACGTCGGTCGGCAAACAAACTACCTGCCGCGGTTTCCATTCGCAGGTCGTCCCACTTAAAGTTAGCATCAACATCAAAGCGTTCTCGCTGTAAATAGCCTTGCCCTTTTAAGTTGGCACGCAAGGCATCTAAAGCTCGACGAACATACAGAGGTTCTTCACCATAAATAAGCGTAATGGGTTTAATCGCAAAATGACTGTCCTGCAACTGCCTAATAAATGCCACGGCGGGAATCATAACTTAAGGCTTCTCAGTCGCTTGAATATAAACTCTGTTTGCACGATCAATCACCTGCAAAGCAATATCGACCGCCATTTGCTTTTGAATACTTTTCAGTTCTCTCGCAGAAGCTTGTAGCTGTCTATTATTAACGTTTCTATCTCTAAAACTAGTCACCGTCACAGCCAATAATTTTTTGCCCGATTTCACATCATCAACCACCATCGGCTGGTTCATTTTCAAAAGCTCAGACGAAATATCACCCTGTCCATTGATGCCCGTGCTAATACGGTTAAAGCGGGTCGCTTGAAAGGTAATCGCGACATCTGCATCTGCTAAATTATCCACCACCTTAACGCCCATGCCGTCAAACTGCTGATTAAGTGCTCGCCTTATATTAGGGTTCACTTTATTCAAATCAATTAAGCGCACGGTTTTATAAGTGGCTTGTGCTGAATTACCCATGCCTTTTAAATGAAAGCCACAGCCTGACAATAAAGACACACTCAACAATAAAGCAATTAACGACTGGCTGAAAGCCAAAAATCGCCAGGGGTGGGTACCTTGTATCTTTGAACCTTGCATCGCAGAACGGTACATGGCTACCCTTTTACCACTAGATTAACCAAACGGCCTGGCACGACAATCTCTTTAACAATGTCCTTGCCCTCAATAAACTTAGCCGTTTGTTCATCTGCTTTGGCAGCCGCTAAAATAGTATCTTTGTCGGCATTGGCAGCTACTTCAATTTTACTGCGAAGCTTACCGTTTACCTGAATCATCATTTCTATTTCATCTTTCACCAACGCTTGCTTATCAACCGCTGGCCAAGCAACATCTAACACCAAGCCTTCATGCCCTAGGTCATTCCATAGCTTTTGTGAAATATGCGGTGACATAGGCGCCAGCATTAACACCAATGATTCTAGTGCTTCTTGCATAATGGCACGACCTTGTGCAGAAGTATCTTTAGACTTAGATAGCTCATTAATCATTTCCATACAAGCCGCAATAGCCGTATTGAAGTGCATTCTACGCCCCATATCATCACTGATTTTTTGAATGGTGCTATGCAGTTTCAAGCGTAAGGCCTTTTGCGCCTTGTCTAGCCCTTCATTATTAGTCGCTGGTGCAACCAAGCCACCTTCAACATGAGTTTGCGCAATACGCCAAACACGGTTTAAGAAACGGAAAGCGCCTTCTACGGCAGAATCCGACCACTCTAAAGTTTGCTCTGGCGGTGCGGCAAACATAATGTATAGGCGTAAGGTATCTGCACCATATTGGTCAATTAAGGTTTGTGGATCTATGCCGTTATTCTTAGACTTCGACATTTTAATAATGCCGCCATATTCTACGACCGAACCATCGGCTTTCAAGATTCCGCTAACAATGCCACCTTTGTCGTCTGTGACAGGGGTCACCTCTAAAGGAGAATACCAAGTTTGCTTACCCGTTTCATCTTTACTAAACCAACTGCCGGCTAACACCATGCCTTGGGTTAATAAGTTTTTGAAAGGCTCGTCAGAGGAAAGCAAGCCTTCATCTCGCATTAGCTTGTGGAAGAAACGCGCATAAAGTAAATGCAAAATAGCATGTTCAATACCGCCAATATACTGATCTACTGGCAACCAATGGTCAGCACGTTTATCCACCATACCCCTAGTGCAATCTTTAGAAGGATAACGTGTGTGGTACCAAGAAGATTCAAAGAAAGTATCAAAAGTATCCGTTTCACGTTGCGCAGGGCCGCCACATTGAGGGCACTCACAGTTCTTAAAACTATCTAGTTTTGCCAAAGGTGAACCACTGCCATCTGGCACAATATCTTCTGGTAATTTAACCGGTAAATCTTTTTCTGGCACCGGTAAAGAACCACATGCGGGGCAATAAATAACCGGGATTGGGCAACCCCAATAACGTTGACGAGAAATACCCCAGTCACGTAATCGGTAATTGGTTTGCTTTTCACCCAAACCAAGCTCGCCTAGCACCTTAGACATTTCATGCAAGGCCTGCTTAGACTTTAAACCATCAAACTGACCAGACTGAACCAATATGCCTTTATCCGTAAAAGCCTCTTCTGATACATCCGCTATTTCACCCGCATCGACCATTTTTTTACTGGCAATCACGGCTTTCATATTTAGCTTATATTTTTTAGCAAAGTCATAATCACGTTGATCATGTGCTGGCACAGACATTACCGCACCCGTTCCATACCCCATCAATACAAAGTTAGCCGCCCAAACAGGCACTTCTTCACCCGTAATAGGGTGCGTCACTTTAATCCCCGTATCAACACCCTTCTTTTCCATGGTTTCCATGTCAGCTTCCGCTGTTGAAGTATGTGAACATTCTTCAATAAAAGCTTGAAGTTCTGCGTTGTTCACCGCCATTTTATGCGCCCAAGGATGGTCTGCTGCAATCGCAACATAGGTCACCCCCATTAAGGTATCAGGGCGAGTGGTATAGACTTTTAAATTTTGTGTAGAAGCATCTAAACCACTGCTAATAGGGAATTGAATTTCTAAACCGGTTGATTTACCAATCCAGTTTTTCTGCATAGTTTTAACCTGTTCTGGCCAACCCTCTAGGTCATCTAAACCCGTTAATAATTCTTCTGCATAATCGGTAATGCGCAAAAACCACTGGGCAATTTCTTTACGCTCAACAGCCACGCCCGAACGCCAACCTTTACCGTCAATGACCTGCTCATTCGCCAATACCGTTTGATCAACTGGATCCCAGTTAACGACCGATAATTTTTTGTACACCAAACCACGTTCCATTAAGCGGGTAAACAACCATTGTTCCCAACGGTAATATTCTGGATGACAAGTGGCTATCTCTTTCGACCAATCCACCCCCAATCCCAAACTTTGCAATTGGTTGCGCATGTAATCTATATTTTCATAAGTCCACTTTGAAGGCGGTACATTGTGTTGCATTGCCGCATTTTCCGCTGGCAAACCAAACGCATCCCAGCCCATCGGCTGTAAAACATTCTTACCTTGCATTCGCTGAAAACGAGAGACCACATCACCAATGGTGTAGTTACGGACGTGACCCATGTGTAATTTTCCACTTGGATAAGGAAACATAGACAAACAATAAAATTTTTCTTTAGCGTCATCTTCAACCGCTTCAAAGACCTTATTTTCAGCCCACTCTTGTTGAATTCCCGGCTCTATATTGCCAGGTTTGTAGTCATTAAATGGTGCGTCTGAAGGGGGTAGATTATCTATAGTCATGAACTTCTTTCTTTTGAGTGCTAAAATGGAATAATATTAAACAAATTATAACAAATGAGAGGTCTATTATGAGCCAAAATATTATGTTGCTTGCCTACGCTTACTTAGTCGAAAAAGGGCGTTCAACCATCCTAGAAGCCGAGCTTAAATCTTGGGATTTATTAGAGCAAGTTATTTTAGAAACCGAAGCTAAGGAAAGTATTTTAGAAGAACTTAGCAAAGAACAACTGGCAGAGGTTCGCGAAGACGTCCGTAACGACTGCATACAATTAGCAGACTACCTAAGTGATTTAGAGCAAGGCGTTGAAGAGTTTGCCGAAATGGGCAAGGATCAGCTAGAAAGCTTCTTACTCCTCAAGTCAGCCGAAGTGGCTGACCCAACTGAACTAATGATATTACGTATGCGCATGATGGCAGCCCTAGAAGAAAGCGAAAAAAAATAGGCTTCACAAGCTAATACAACTACCTTAGCGGGCGATTAGTCCGCTTTTTTAGGTTTTGTCCGCCTTAATTTCAACCACGGCCAAGCTTTCAAGCCAAGCAAACCCAGCAACACCAACCAAGCCCACAACCAAACAGGTTTGTTCTGCCATCGAACAAAAGGGGTTTCACCAACATAAGGCTGAACTTCGGCACGTAACACCCCTGCAGTATAAGCAGGCATCTCTGCTTTCACCTGACCCGTTATATCCGCCACCATGGTAAAACCGGTATTCGTGCTTCTAGCAATTTCCCGACCCAATTCTAATGCTCGCATTTGAATATCGTGACGTTGTTGAAAAGGTTCTAGCGTATGAGCAAACCAGGCATCATTACTGACAGTAATCAAATACTTACTATCTTTAATATTGCGTGTAAGTTCAGCACCAAACGCCATTTCATAGCAAATAGAAACGCCTACTTTTTGCCCCGCCAAAATCATTGGCTCAGGCATTTCTACGCCTTGACTAAAAGCAGAAAAAGGAATATTAAACAGCAAACTTAAAGCTTTAAAGAAACGCGCAAAAGGAAAAAACTCACTAAAAGGTACGAGGTGGTGTTTTTCGTAAACTTGAGAAGGATCTTTTATATCCACCAAGGCATTATAATATTCACCCGTTTTTTGATTACGCGTAATTACACCAATCAAAATATCTTTATTCAACAGTTGAGCATCTTTAATAAAAGACTTTAAAACCCCCTTCTCAACTAAATCAAAATAAGCAGGTACCGCTGTTTCGGGCCAAACAATAACATCGGCATCCATATTTTGGTTGGTCAAGCCAATATAGGTTCGTAAGGTAGGTAAAAAGGAACCTCTTTGCCACTTGGTTTCTTGGGCAATATTGCCTTGCACCAAAGCGACATCAACTGTTTTACCTGACTTCTCAACCCACTCAACTGACTGTAAACTAGCGCCTGTTAACCAGACCGTTAAAATAATTAAACTCGGTAACACCCAGTTTCTAGCCAGCAGCATCCACACCAATAACCCCGCGGTTAAAGCCAACATATAGCTCATTCCAAAGGTACCCAATACAGGCGCATAACCATCTAGCCAAGTATCTAAGTGCGTGCTACCGACTAACAAAAAAGGAAAGCCCGTAAACCAAGTGCCACGAACAAGCTCAAAGAACACCCAAACCACCGGCACCATTAAACCAAATGTTAAGCCCAGTTTTTCAGGACGATACAACCAGGCAACCACCCAACCCGCCAAGGCAAAGTAAATGGACAAAAACACCACAAAACTAAAGGTAGCCAATAAAGAAAGCGGCAAGGACATATCCGAAAAAACATACATGCTAGAAATTAGCCAGCTAACCCCTACCCCAAAGTAACCCAAGCCAAACCACAAACCTAATTGAATAAAATGTTTAGTTTCTTTTGCCCGACTCCACAGCCAAAATAAACCGACTAAAGCGACGAGCATAAAAATAGAAATCAGCAAAGGAGCCTGCGCCAATATAGCTGAAGCACCTAAAATAAAGGCGAGAAGCGCATCCTTATTAGGCCAAAATAAACGAAAGGGAAAAAGAAGTTTGGCAAACATAGCAATCACTCACTTTGTGGTGCATCAAGCACATTTAAAGTCGTATTTTCTTCATTTTCATCGCCCGTAATCGTCACAATAAAACTATCCACTTTACGGGTATCCGCCTTGTGAACCTTAAAAGTAAATTTATCTAGCTTAAAGGATTCTGACACTTCAGGAATGCGCCCTAGTTGTTGTAAGACAACGCCGCCTAAAGTCTCCTGCTCACTTTCAATTTTTGAGTGAAAGAATTCATTAAACTCATCTACCGAGACAATGGCTTCAACCAAAAACCCTCCCGATAGGTGCTTTTGTATATACTCACTTTGGGCATCATGCTCATCTTCAATCTCCCCTACAATTTGCTCTAAAACATCTTCGATCGTCACCAAACCTGCAAATTCGCCATACTCATCAACCACTAAAGCCATATGATTCCGGCTTAATTTAAAGTCACGTAATAGCACGTTTAATCGCTTACTTTCAGACACCATTTCAGGCTCTCTATAAAGCTTTCTTAGGTCTTCATGGTTATTTAAATTATGCTTGGCAACCGCTCTTAAAACATCTTTCGCCAACAAAATCCCCACCAACTTATCTTCTTCTGAAAACACAGGGTAACGAGAGTGTGAAGCTTCCAACATATCATCTAGAATTTTATCTAAACTATCCACTTCATCAATATAGCGAACCTGAACTCTAGGTACCATCACATCTCGCACGCGCGTTTCAGCAACTTCTAGCACGCCTTTTATCATATCTAACGCATCTTGCTCAATAACATCTTGCGCTTGCGCATCTTCTAAAAAAGTTTCTAACTCTTGTCGGCTATCCGCTTCTTTAAAAAACAGTTTTTTTACTTTATCTAACCAACTTGACTTTTCTGTACCATCATTCATGAGGGGTTTTTAGCTCCAATATTATTTTGCTGTATCGATTGTATCAGTTGTCTCTGTGAAGAACGTGCTTAATAAGGCGACGTGATATCCAGCGTGTGTAAAATATCGACTTCCAGGCTTTCCATTTCATCAGCTTCCGCGTCTTCAATATGGTCAAAACCATAAAGGTGTAAACAACCATGAACCAACATATGCGCCCAATGATGGGCAGAGTCTTTTTTCTGTTCTACGGCTTCTTTCTCCACCACATCAGCGCAAATAATCAAGTCGCCTAAGTAATCAAAAGGTTCATCCTCGACCACCCCTGGCGGTTTCTCGAATGGGAAGGATAAAACATTAGTGGCGTAATCTTTCTGACGGTAATCTCGATTAAGTTGTTGAATTTCATCCAAGCCAACCAGTCTAACAGTTAAAGAAACTGGCTTCTTTTCTTTTAGTTTATCCAAAGCCGCTTCTAACCAAAGCAAACACTGCGCCTCACTTGGCACAAATACCTCTGTGACTTCAAATTCTGGCGATAAAGCTAACTGGTAATCAATTTCTAAGCGTTTCATTAGTTATCCATTTTTTCATGATAATCATAGGCGCGCACAATTTTTTGCACCAGCTTGTGGCGAACCACATCTTGTGGCTGGAAAAAGGTAAAGCCAATTTCATCCACCCCTTCTAGCACCTCAATGACATCACGCAAACCCGACTTTTGGTGCTTGGGTAAATCACACTGCGTAATATCGCCCGTAATCACTGCCTTTGCCCCAAAACCAATGCGGGTTAAAAACATTTTCATTTGTTCTGGCGTGGTATTTTGTGCTTCATCGAGCAGAATAAACGACTCGTTTAAGGTACGTCCGCGCATAAAAGCCAAGGGCGCTATTTCAATAACATGGCGTTCAATCATCTTCTCGACCTGTTCAAACCCTAGCATTTCAAACAAGGCATCAAACAAAGGGCGTAAATAAGGGTCCACTTTTTGGCTCAAGTCGCCAGGTAAAAACCCCAGTTTCTCACCCGCTTCAACCGCTGGACGAGTTAAAATAATACGCCTAACCTCTTCATTTTCTAACGCTTCAACCGCTGCTGCAACCGCCAAATAGGTTTTACCCGTTCCCGCAGGACCAATACCAAAGCTAACATCATGTTGGCGAATTTGTTGAACATAGGCTGACTGATTAGGGTTACGGGTTTTTAATGACTTCTTTCGTAAGCGTAAAACCATTTGATAATCATCAACCGCTTTCACGCCATCAAAGCCAATCGCCTCTAAATCCATTTGCACCATGCTAGGTTCTAACGTCACCCCTTGCTGAGCCTCCACATAGAGGTCGCGCAAAAACTGCTCCACCTGAACCAAGCGGTCAGACATACCGGTTACCGCAAAAGAAAACCCTCTATGGTTGATTTCTACGCCCATCTTTAATTCAATTTGCGCCAAGTGTTCCGACTGATAACCACACATATTTAATAACGCATTATTATCTTCTGGTGCTAGCTTTAGCCTAATGGTGTGAAGTTTTGCCAAGGTATTCTCTTTTCAAGTTAACAGTTTGTTTATAAAAAAGGGTAGCGTCCCCTTTTAAAAGGGGACGCTACCCTTTTATGCTTTTAGTGCAATGCAAAGGCTAAAATCGCCAGGGGTGGGGTGGTCTGTTTAATCATGCTTATAACTGCTTAATCTGCTGGTTTGCGTACTTTTCAGCTTCAGGCGTTGCCACTATTTTACCGCGCAAGGTATTGGTGAAGGCTTGGGTAATTTCTACTTCTACAAACTGGCCAATTAAGTCGGCGCTGCCTTCAAAATTAACCATTCTATTATTGTCTGCGCGCCCTGCTAGTTCTTCGATTGAGCTACGAGATAAATCTTCAACCAATACACGCTGTACCGTGCCCACCATTTTCTGGCTAATCTCTGCAGTTTGCTCATTTAACATGGCTTGAATCGCTTGTAGGCGACGTTTTTTAGTGTGCACATCAATATCATCAAGCAAGCCTGCCGCGGGTGTGCCTGGGCGAGGACTGTACAAAAAGCTGAAAGATCGGTCAAAATTTAGCTCTCTAACCAAAGCTAAGGTTTCTTTAAAGTGATCGCAAGTCTCGCCAGGGAAAGCGACAATAAAGTCACCCGTTAAGGTCAGGTCTGGGCGAATTTTACGAATTTTACGAATGGTGGACTTATACTCAATCACCATGTGGTTTCGTTTCATTAAACCCAAAATATAATCTGAACCCGTTTGAATCGGCAAGTGTAAGTGCGACACCAACTCTGGCACTTCTGCATAACAGTCGATTAAACTTTGTGTCATTTCATTAGGGTGCGAGGTCATGTAACGAATACGATCAATACCTTCTACCGCTCTAACGGCATGAATAAGCACCGCCAAATCAGCTACCTCACCATCGTCCATTATGCCTTGATAGGCATTTACATTTTGCCCTAGCAAGTTAACTTCGCGCACACCTTGCTGTGCCAGTGTTTCAATTTCGGCCAGCACGTCATTAAACGGGCGGCTAAATTCTTCCCCGCGCGTGTAAGGCACGACACAGAAAGTACAGTATTTTGAACAGCCTTCCATGACCGATACAAAAGCTGATACACCGTTAGATTCAGGGGCGGCTAAGTTATCGAACTTTTCAATTTCGGGGAATGAAATATCAATAATCGCTTTTTTCTTTATCTTCTTATTCTGACGGTTTTGCTCACGCAATGCCAAGGCTTCATTCATCATCGCTGGTAAGCGGTGTAGGGTTTGTGGGCCAAAAATAACATCGACAATGGGCGCACGTTTTCGAATGACATTACCTTCTTGCGAGGCCACGCAACCACCAACCGCAATAATTCTATTGGGCTTGGCCGCTTTCCACTTTTTCCAACGCCCTAGCTCGTCAAACACTTTTTCTTGTGCTTTTTCACGAATAGAACAGGTATTTAAAATTAACACATCGGCATCGTCTTTTTCTTCAACGGTTTCTAAACCAAAGGTTTTGGCCAGTAAGGTCACCATTCTGTCGGAGTCATATTCATTCATCTGACAACCATAGGTTTTCATTAATAAACCGCCCTCGAAAGGAGATGAATGTGGTGCTGATTGCATAGTGACCCTAGTAGAAATTGAAAGTTAAGTAACCCGTATTTTATCACATTCTTATTTGATAAAGCATTGCCGAAGCAATACAAATTTTGGGCAATAAAAAACCCGCACGAGGCGGGTTTTGATATCACTAGCTTAACTAAATTAAGAAGCAGTACAAATATAGGTCTTACCCGCTGTGCCCACTGCAGCGTAAGGAGCATTGTTATTACGACGATAACTACCTGAATTCCCCTTACCATCATCCAACTTACGGTCCATTTCACGAGCTTGCTCGTTTGACACATAAGAACAAAGAATCGAACCACTTAACCCCGCATAGTTTGAACGATAAAACATCTGCCCACCATCTTTATTCAATGGACGACCATTTGCAGCCGCTGTATAACCCGAAATTAGCCCCGCTGCAAATAAGTCATCAAAAACTAACTTATCACCTTCCGTACCAGAAAAATAACCATTACCACTACCATTAACGACAGGATTACCATTAATCCCTTTGCCAGGCAAATTCGCTAATGCATTAGCATCATCTCCAGGCATCGCGCCATAGGTATCCATATAAATATTATAAGCCGTTGTATAGCCATCCATTTGTAGAATTAATGCTTTGGTTTTAGCGTTAGCAATTAATGCTTGCCCTTTCATTACACCACCTAATAGTAAACCGATAATAACCAGTACGATTGCGATTTCAACTAGGGTGAAACCTTTTTGATTTGTTTTTGACATTGTTGTCTCCATTTAAAAATAAGTATCAAACTTTTATTTACAGGTTCAGTATAAAACCCCAAGCACAGATTGAAAAGAGTAAAAGTTTTTTACCCGGCTGATTTAATGGCTTTTGCCTTAGCAACCCGCGGCAAAGTAATATTAAAAACAATCTCTTCTTCAAGCTGTATAAACTCAATTCTGCCCTGGGCTGCCTTTAGCATTTCACGGACAATAAACAAACCTAACCCCATACCACTGGTACTAGTTGTCCAAAAAGGTTCAAATAGGCGTTCAGCCTTTAAAATTTCTTCATCTGATGTTCGTGCTTTAAAGCTAATGAATACATCTGCTTCTAGCGCTAAAATATTAACCCTTAACAAACTATTACCTGGTTTCTGCCAAGCTTCTGAATGGGTTTTAAAGTTTGCCATTAGTTCAGACAAAACCTGTTGAAGCATTAGCTTAGAGACACTCATTTCCACCTGCCCTTCTAAGGCAATGACCAAATCGTTCGCCGCCGCGCACTGCAGAATAAAAGGGCCTAATTCGATCGTTTCAACATCATTAAACTCAATATTTCCAGAACGCATTAACCCAATCACTTTGTTCGCTTTTTCTGTTTGGCTTGGCAACAATATTTTCAAACGATCAACCAAGGCTATTTTTTTATCGGTTGAACGACATTGTTGTATTTGGTGATCTAGCAGAGCCATAAATTGTGCTAAATTTTTAACATCGTGCTGCACAAAAAGTTGAAAACGCTCTAGCCGCTCTTTAGACAAGATAAATTGCATATTTTTACTGGTAATATTAGAGGATAATAATACAGAGTAGGTCTGGCTAATAATATCGGCCATTAGCTTTTTTTCGCCCCTTAAATCTCTAGAAAATACCAAGTGGAGTTGCACTTGGATATCGCCTTCCTCTAACTGTATTTTTCGAAATCTGGATGATTTTAAGGCACGAGTTTCGGCTAAAATATTTTGTTTTTTACCTAGCGTAATCACCCTGGTTTCGCCAAACCACACAACCTGTCCAAACAAGCTTTCAAAGCCTGCTTCAGCTAAAATAGGCCATGACAGCTGAATAAAATTTAACACATCCTGTTCAACTTCTCGATTGAGCTGATAAAGGTTTAAAATGGCATTATTAACTTTGACAGACTGCCTTTTTAAATACAGCACAATCCCGAAAACAACCAACCCCAAAATAACTAACAATACTGAAAATTGTAATACTGGACTAGATTCAATCACGCTCAATGCCATATTTTTTAATTAAGTAATACACATTCTCACGCTTTAAACCTAATCGTCTTGCGGTTTCATGGACGTTAAAACCCGTTTCGCTCAAGGTTAATTGCAACAACTTTAACTCTGCCGCATTTCTCACTTTTTTAACGCCATCACCCACATGAAGATCTAGGGCAATTTTATGCACCCCTTCTTGGTCTTTAATTTTGATGCTCTGTCGGTTAAATAAACTGGCTCTAGCCAAAGAGGCCAATAGAAAGGGCATGACAACAGGCTTTTCAAGGAAGTCAAAAGCGCCATGTAAAATGGCTTGATAAGACGTGCTTTCTGCATTTTGCCCCGTTAACACCAACACCTTGGTTAAGGGCGATTTTTCAGCCATCCAGTCTAATACCTTCAAACCTTCTGCGGGCGTATGTTCATTGGGTGGCATACCCATATCTAACACCATCAGCTTAATTTCTGGCTGCGCCTGTAGTATCTTAATAGCAGTATGTGCAGAATGTGCTTCTGCAACTTGATACCCTTCTGCCGCTAAGGACATGGCTAGCAACCCCGCCAAGGCTAAATCATCGTCCACGACCAAAACAGCCTCTAAAAGGGGCTTCATTTATTGAATACTATTAGGGTTGTTTTTTAAAATAGCAGACTTTAACTCATTCGCAGAAATAGACACGACATAGTCATCAAAAAAGCTCGATGGTTCCTGAGTAGAGACAAACGTAGAAACAAAGGTACGAGTACCATTACAGTTTTGCTTTTCATCACTCGCCAGCGCACCACAGTTATGCCGGCTATATAAACCATTTGAATCATAGGCAACTAACACGGCCAACTGATTTGAAGCAACGACCTTCCCTTGTCCATTCTTTACCGTCAAAAAATTACTGCCTGGCAAAGCGGTCGTTGGCGGTGTACTCAACTTAAAGGTTAAGGCACCCGGCAAGCTTGCTAAATTAAAATAGCTCGCCCCATTAGTTGCACTGGCAACACTGGCAGCACTGGTCGCACCTGTCTGAATAAAGTATGCAACAGGGTTTCCCCAGCGGTCTTTTAAATTGCCTTTAGTCAGCCCAATATCCAGATAAGGAACCAGACCCGATTTAGCTGAACACGCATTACCACTTCGGTTTTCAGACCCATTATCATTGGTATCTGGGCAAGGTAAGTGGCCATTGACCACACTAAAGGTAATCAAAGCTTGCTTAGCTTGCTTTAAAACAACCGTTGATTCCGCATACAAGGCTTGCTCTCGCTTTATTTTAATGATGCTCATGCCACCAGTGGTCAGTAAACCAATAATGACCAATACCACCGCAATTTCAATCAATGAAAAACCATATTGCCCATTCTTATTCAAACTCGGCATGGCGTTAAGACTAAACTTCAGCGAAAATAAATTATTTTTTAGTTTGATTTGTCCCATTCAAACAGCCCTTTTTCTAATGTTTTACGTTTAAGTTAATCTCTCGAATTTTGATGTTCATTTTTAATACTAGTCTAACAGCCTTTTTTCTAATGCTTTAAACTTAAGCCCATATAAGTCTAACCAAATAAGTCGGTCGTCAATTTCTTGAAAATTAGGGGCAATAAAGTCACTATCACCATCACAATTCTCTTTTTCATTACTAGGAATGTGTAAACTACCGTTACAGCTTCCACCTGAAGCCAACAAATTATGCCAAGTTTGAGGGCCATTCTGCCCAAATGATACCACCACTGCCACCGCATTATTATCCACAACATTCCCCCCCACATCACGAATAGTTAGGTTTTTATAGTTGGTGGAACTTCCCCCAAATGGGCGTGTGCTTAACCCAAAATAAGGAGGGGCATCACTGGTTCTTGGGTCGGCAGAAAAATTACAAGTACCACTGCAACCTGCCGAACAGCCATTACAAAAATATTGCTTAGTACTACTACATTGTGCAAAACTAGTCGGCTTCGTACGCGCACCCGTTTTACCAAACACACTGGCTGGCTCGCAAATATTAGTAACGCGGCTAATATTTTCTGCACGTGCATTTATTTGATAAAAATAAGCCTGTCGCCAAGGATCTACCGCTTTAATATCCAAGGTTTGTGTCGGCAAATAACCTTTGCGGCTAATACAAGAACCGTCTGCACTTCGGTCTTCCAAGCCATCTGCCGAACTAAAGGTATCTGGGCAAGGCAGGTGTTTATTTATCAACAAGTAAGCTTCTAAAACCGACTTTATCTGCTCTATCGACTCAACATTTTCTTTATGCTTACCCTTATCTAAATCTACCTTAAACAGGTTAACCACCCCGCCCGTTAACAAACCAATTAACAACAAAGCAAACATAATCTCAATTAAGGTAAAGCCCTTTTGCAAAGACGCCATAGGGTTCAATACTAGTTTAACCACACAAACCTCCTGCCAGCACAGTTCGCCAACCCGCTCCAGCGGGGTTTCCACTTACATTAAAACCATTAAACCAAAAATTGGCTACTGGGTCAGATGCCATTAAACTTAGCTTTTGGCCACACAACCTACTTTTTACTGCAGACATCCATTCCGCATAAGTAATACCCACAACCAAATCATTTACGCCATAATTTTGTCGGCTAGCACTGTAAAATTTAAAGTCGCCATCTTGATTATTATTCACGGCACCCGTTAAATTTTCATTATTAAAACGCTTATCTAAATAGCCATTTAAACTTGCCCCAGCCACGCCAGAAGTTGGGCGCAAGCTTACTTGATTTTGGCCAGGGTATTTTTTTGCCGCCCCCGCATCAATCAACAAAGCAACGTAGTCTTTGCCATCATCATTCAGTTTCAAAACAGGCAACACCGCCAAGCTATTATTTAAAGGGGCATAACGAAAAGTTTTTACCAAACCCGTTGAATTAAAATTAGCATTGCGATAAACAAACCGCTCATCTACCAACAAAATGTAATTATGCCCATTGCCTCGGCTAGGCGAAAGGTAACGGCCTTCGGGATAAGAGGCACCTGAAAAATAAAAATAACGGCTAGAAATGCCGGGGGGCAAAAATCCTTGAACATAACCTGGATGCGCTTCATGGGTGCCAGCAACAGGTTGCACCACATAACCAGAACATTCATTAGCCATGGCAGGCGGCACAGCTAAACGGTCAAAAGGACACGGAAGGTAGCCTGGCGAAGCCTGCATAGGTTCCGCCTGTAAGTTATAAGGCGATACGTTTTTATTAGCGTATAACTCTGGAAAGTTACTGGTGAACAAAAGTAGCTGGCGCTTAATCTTATTTAGATCACCCAAATTATTAAGCAAATGGCTATTTTGACTTTCCCAAGCCAAGTTACGCACCACGCCACCAAAGTAGCTAGCGGCACCCACCACCAAAATAACCACCAACAACAACACAATAAAACCAGATTGCTGGCTTTTTTCATTCTGCATCATTCACCCCAACCTTAAACATACTTTAACCCATAATACCCAGCATTATAAAGGCTAAGCAAAAATTACAACAGAGGAAATTTTCTATACCCACTCAAACCCAAAAATCGCCAGGGGTACCCCCCCTTAAATGGGGACGCTACCCTTTTTTTCTTTCCTCGGCCTACCAACCGTTCGGCCCGACAAGTTTTTACCCACTAATCCGCTTAACTTTTCTACAAAACTGGCTTCCCCACAAGGTAGATTTTTTTGCACCTTCTCCCTTATTAAAGCCAACACCTCTGGCTGAATCGTTTCAGCAAGATAGCCTGCGTAGGCTTGACGGTCAACCCCCATATCATAATCGGTAATACACTCATTCACCTCTAACCCCGCATGGTGTCTAGCACTCGAAAAAGGGAAATTAACCGCTTCAGCAACCAAACCCGCCCTAACCGGGTTATTTTCTACATAACGAAACGCATGGTAACAATAACGTTCATCTAAGGGCGATGAAAAATAACGACCTTGCCACAGCAACCCCTGCCAGTTTTGTTTTTTATTAATATATTGTGTATAGCGCATATGCAAAGGTTTCAATACCTGCTGCAAACCTTCTACACTACTGGGTTGCAATATTAAATGCACATGGTTATCCATCAAACAATACGCCAAAATAGCCACTTGGTGCTTTTGGCAATAGTCCGACAGAAGCTTTAAGTAATAGACTTTATCTGCCTCACTAAAAAAGACAGTTTGACGACGATTACCCCGCTGGGTAATGTGGTGCGGAATATGAGCGAAAACTTGCCGTGCTTGCCTAGGCATAATGCTACCTTGATAATAAATAAGAAGCAAACATCATAGCACAAGGATAGAAAGAAGGGAATAAAAGGGTAGCGTCCCCATTTAGGGGTCGCTAATTTACCAAAGAGGGATGCCTTTTTGTTGTTGCTCTAGCACCCATTGCTGAAAAGCAGGTGGGCCGTAGGCTAAGGTTAGCGGGTTCTTTTGGATCTCTTTATCATTATCATCTTGTTGCTGGTAAATAAGTGGGCGCATAGATTTTTCGGCATACTGCATTAACCAGCTTAACGATGCTTCGGGTATTTTTTGCCCCACGGGCACCGCCAAGTCCACGGTTAAACCTTGCCATTGTAGGATACTGTTTATCACCAATACGCCACTTTCGCTGGGTTTAAAGTTGTCGGGCAAATCACTGTCTTTTTGTACCCAAGCGCATTCAAAGGTTTGGCATGGGTTGACAGGGCGGTTTCCATAATCATCACAGCCACTTCCAGTGCTGTGCGGGCAAGGCTTTCCCGGGTAAGCCTCACAGCCTTTTACCTTAATTTGTACCCAACCATCACAACAGGCAGTACAAGGCTGGCAATTTCTAGCATTCCTAACACTCATCTTTTTATTCCTTTAAACACTTTCAAAAGATAATACCACTTTTCACCAGGCAAAAAAAAACCCTATCCGAAGATAGGGCTTTCAAGTTATCTAAAACTAGCAGTTTAATAAACTGCCTAGCGTTAAATTAGAACTTGTGAATCATACCAACAACGATTGAAGTTTTTGATTTAGCCACGCCACCAACTGAGTACTGAGAAGTGTGCTTATCAAAATTAGTATACTCTAGGTATGTTACAGTCTTTTTACCTAGAGAGTAATCAGCACCTAAAGAATAAGCATTACCATCTTTTAGAGCGCTACTCTTAAAGTCAACCATTGAATACTTCAACTTAGGCTTGAAGTTACCCATTTTGTAAGCTACTTGTACCTGAAGGTTAGAACCTTCAGTTGCGTTATCAGCAGTTTGACCGTCATCAGCATTTTGGTACATACCGTTAACCATTAACCCTGCAACACGATACTGTGCAGAAACACGCATTTCTGTGTAAGTCTTGCCTGCAACTGTTGAAGTACCCGTTACATCTCCTGTATATGCATTGTAAGCACCAGAAAGGAATAAACCTTTCTTCTTAGAACCATATAGACCGGCTACAGAATAAGTATTAGTAATACCAGCGTTCTTAGCAATTTTTGAGTTCGTAATACCAGCAGCAACTACTTTGAATCCACCAAAAGAAGGAGATACATAAGCGATTACTTGATCAGAACGAACTTCACCACCCTTACCACCATTCATCAACCCACCAGACATTGGCTTAAGGTCAGCGTCACCGTCGTTGAATTCATCAACAGGCTGAGACATCTTTAATGGTGTGTCATGACGACCCATTAATACTGTACCAAAACCACCCGCTAAACCAAGATATTGGTTACGACTTGAAAGACTTGTACTGTATTCACCACCAGTACTAGCGTTAGTATCAGTTGCACCACCAGTACTATGCTTTTTAGTCATTATGTTAACGCCAAATTCAAGCTTATAAACAGCTTTAAGACCGTTACCTAAATCGTTAGAACCCTTAACACCTAAACGAGAAGCTGTAGACTTAACGTTAGTTCCTTTGTCAGTAGTATTGTCAAGGTTTAGGTTTAATTTACCGTAAACAGTAGGAGCAGCGTTAGCTACTGGTGCTGCAACTGCAGCTGCGATTGCTAGAGCAATGATATTCTTTTTCATTTTATAGTTACCTATTAAATTAATTAGTGAAATAAATGAGTCACATATTCGTGAACTTGGAAAAGACTATAGCGCAAGTTTCCACAAGCTTTCAACTTTTAGTACAAAAAAAACAACAAAATTTAAAAGTGTTGTTTTTTTGCAACAATTTTTTCCTCTAGACACATTCTAACCAAGCACTTAACAAAGGTTTTGACATAAAGCACTCATTTTCGCCATTAAATTTTCTTTATATAGATAACAAAATTCTGTGGCAAGCTTGGTTGCATTCAAACGCAACTTCCACTATATTTAGTGGCATTATAAAAAACAAAACGCTATATATGGTGAAAACTATCCCAAACAGGGGATAAGGCTGTGGATAACCCTAGGGACAAACCCTTAATAAAACTCACTGCCCTATCACTAAAACTAAACTTAGCCTGAACTTAGCAATTTAACCAACTGAATTTTAAACGATAACTAAAAAGATCCCTACTATGTCAAATAATACCTTACTGGTTACCAAACGAAATGGTGACAAAGAGCCACTAGATTTAGAAAAAATACACCGTGTGGTTATTTGGGCTTCTGAAGGCTTGGACAATGTATCTGTTTCGGAAGTAGAGCTAAAGTCACACATTCAATTCTACGATGGCATTACCAGTTCGGACATACACGAAACCATTATCAAGTCGGCGGCAGACTTAATTTCAGAAACCAGCCCAGACTACCAACACTTGTCTGCCCGTTTGGCAATATTCCACCTTCGCAAAAAAGCATTTGGCCGTTTTACCCCGCCTGCCTTGTTTGAACATGTCAATAAAATGGTGCGTAAAGGGTTGTACGACAAACAAATTTTAACCGACTTTACTAAAGCCGAGTTTGATGAGTTAGACGCTTATATAAAGCATGAACGCGATTTAACTTTTAGTTATGCCGCCGTTAAGCAGTTAGAAGGTAAGTATTTGGTTCAAAACCGCGTGTCGGGCGAAATTTACGAAAGCCCACAGTTTATTTATATGCTGATTCCGATGTGTTTGTTTGCCCACTATTCAAATGATGCGGAAGCGGGCAAAACGCGCCTAGACTATATTAAGCGTTTTTATGATGCGTCTTCTGAATTCAAACTTTCACTTCCAACGCCTATTATGTCTGGTGTGCGTACACCCACTCGTCAATTTAGTTCTTGTGTATTAATAGAGTGTGGTGATTCGTTAGATTCTATTAACGCCACCTCTTCTTCTATTGTAAAGTATGTTTCGCAACGTGCGGGTATTGGCGTAAACGTAGGGCGTATTCGCGCGCTAGGTTCTGAAATTCGTGGTGGCGAAGCTTTCCATACTGGCATGATTCCTTTTATTAAGCACTTCCAAACTGCTGTAAAATCTTGTTCACAAGGCGGTGTACGGGGCGGTGCAGCAACCTTGTTCTACCCTGTTTGGCACTTGGAAGTAGAATCTTTAATTGTGTTGAAAAACAACCGTGGTGTAGAAGAAAACCGCGCTCGCCACCTAGACTATGGCGTGCAGTTCAACAAACTAATGTATCAGCGCATGATGGAAGGTGGCAACATTACGCTGTTTAGCCCTTCAGATGTGCCTGGTTTATACGATGCTTTCTTTAATGACCAAGACGAGTTTGAACGCTTATATGTGCAGTACGAAGCAGACGA
>WFMZ01000028.1 GCA_015484555.1 Hydrogenovibrio sp.
AAGGTTTAACAATATCAAGTACTTCTGGCGTGGTGAGACCCCAATCTTGGAATAAAATTCCTAAAGACTGGTCTGATAAATCACCAGTTCTATGCGCTTCTATTCTGCTCCAAGAGGTGCCACCACGGCCTGCCGTATCAAACCATTGAATGCCTGCGTTTAAGCCTAGCTGAATGTCTGCAGTAGATAAACCACAACCGACTTCTTTCAAAATAACGGGTACGGGTAGTTGCTTTGCTAAGTCGGCTATTTTGTCTGCTAAGTTAGCAAAGTTGGTATTGCCTTCTGGTTGAATGAGTTCTTGTAGCGGGTTTAGGTGTAAATAAAGTGCATCGGCATTCAGTGTGTCGACCATTTTTAAAGCTTGTTCAACGCCATAGCCATAGTTTAATTGCACCGCGCCCATATTGGCAATCAGCGGAATAGAAGGGGCGAATTGGCGCAACTGGAAACTACTTTCAGCCGCTTTGTCCGACAGCATGGTACGTTGTGAACCAACGGCTAAAGCAACTTGTTGTTGTTCTGCGGCGAGGGCAAGGTTTTCATTTATTTGTTGAAGGTTACTGGCTGCGCCGCCTGTCATAGATGAAATGAGCAAAGGGAAAGACAAGGTTTTGTTTAAAAAGGTTGTTTGGGTATCTAGTTGTTGAAAGTCTATTTCAGGCAAGGCTCTGTGCGTGAGCTGAATGGCATCAAACCCGCTGGCTTGGCGTTCAATTTGGCTATCTTTTAAGATGGCTTCAATATGGTCCTGCTTGCGCTGGGTAATTTGTTGGCCAGAGTTCATGGCTTAACGCTCAAGCTTAATGTGTGCAGACATCAGTTCGCCCGGGTTGGTTTGTGCCGCCAACAACGATAGTTCACCACATAAAGCGGTTGCACCCGCAATACAAGCCAGGCGACGTGAATTTTCGCCAGGGGTGGTGTCGGTTTCCGTGCAACCTAGTTGGGTTAAGTTTTCTAAAACAAAGTCTAAGCCTTTGCCATTACCAACGGTACCCATAATTAAATTAGGCAGGGTGGTTGAGAAGTATAAATTCCCTTCTGGCGTTACATCTACATGGTTCATGGCTTGGGAACCTTCCACAATATTAGCGGCATCTTGACCCGTGGCAATGTAAAAGGCCAGTAACATATTGGCAACATGGGCATTCGCAGTACGTAGCCCGCCTGAAACGATACTGCCCATTAAATCTTTTTTGATATGCAGTTCTTTAATTGCTTCAGGGGTTGCCTTTAAAAAACGCTGGCACAGCTTGCGGGGAATAGTCACTTCACAGACCACATTTTTACCACGCCCTAAAATGCCATTTACGGCAGAGACTTTCTTATCGGAACAGTAATTCGCTGAAATAGAGACATAAGACAGCATTGGGTAGGCTTCTAATAACCAAGGAATAAGCTTGTCAGCTGCATTGGTGACCATGTTGTGGCCAGAAGCATCGCCCGTGGTAAATTCAAGGCGTAGATAAATTAAGTTACCCACTACTTGGCTGTTTAAATTGATTAACTTCGCATATTGGCTGGATTGTGCCACGATAGTTTGTAAGTCATCTTGGCGTTGTTTGATTTGGCTGAGTACATCTCTTGCCATGCCCGCATGTTCGGCTTCTAATAAAATTGAACGGGTCATACGTTCATCCATTACCGTTACCCGAATGCCGCCAGAATGCAGTGCAACCCTTGCACCACGAGCCACGGAAGGCCAAAGCGGGGTTTCATAGGTTGCCATTGGCACCATTAAATCATCGACCTCTACATCGCCGATTAGTTTAAAAGGGCCGACAGACTGCATTGGGATGTTTGCAAATTGTGTTGAAACCGTTGAAGACATTGAGATAAAGCCTATGCTGTAAATTTGATTCTAATTCGGGTATTATATCGTGGAAATTTAGCAATGGAAGAAAAAGGAAATTCAATATGGTCATGGCAACAGCTCGTCACATTTTAGTCGATACAGAAGAACAGGCTCAAAGCCTTAAAGATGAAATTTTAGCAGGAGGCGATTTCGCTATTTTAGCAGCAGGCGCTTCTCAGTGTCCCTCTGGTAAAAGTGGTGGCGATTTAGGTCAATTTGGTCCCGGTATGATGGTGCCAGAATTTGATAGTGTTTGCTTCTCTGCAGAGATTGGTGAGGTCGTTGGCCCTATCAAAACTCAGTTTGGTTATCACCTAATTGAAGTAACAGATCGCAGCTAAAGTTTTTGCCTTTTAATTTTAGGCAGGATAAGATTTAAAAAAGCCCAAATATCAATTTAGATATTTGGGCTTTTTTTTTGGTAAAGTAGTTTGTTATTGATGGTCTATATTTTTAAATTAACGGGGTATGGAATAAGATGAAAACTGCTAAACGTCCTTGGTTCTTAGCTTTTACGTTGCTTTTAAGTGGTGCGTGGTCAGTCTCTAGCGGAACCAGTATGGCTGCTGAACCCAAAGCTGCGATTGCCATGCCAGATAAATTTAGTGCAGAGATGGCCGAAAAGATTTTAAAAAGAGGTGGGAATGCAGTAGATGCCGCCGTAGCTGCTGCTTTTGTGTTAGCCGTTACTTATCCTGAAGCAGGCAACCTGGGTGGCGGTGGGTTTATGACTATTTTTGCTACTCAAAAAGCCATGCCTGGACAAATGGTGGCACAGGTTCAACAACCTTATTTTTTAGATTACCGTGAAAAAGCGCCTTTGGCCGCCAGCCGAGATATGTATTTAGATGGTAAAAAACAGCCCTTTCCTTATCGTTCGCTGTTGGGCTATCAAGCTTCTGGTGTACCGGGAACCGTAGCGGGCTTGTGGGCGGCACATCAAAAATTTGGACGATTACCTTGGAAAGACTTGCTGCAACCCGCGATTAAGTTAGCGAAAGAAGGCTTTATTGTCCCAGTAAAATTGCAGAGAGTGCGGAATTGGTATCAGAAGTGGATTGTTAAAAAAGCAAAACAACCTTTAAACTTTAATGCTTATTTTGGTCACTTTAAGGCAGGGGATCGCTTTAAACAACCCGTATTAGCGGAGACCTTAAGTCGTATTTCCGATCATGGTAGGCAAGAATTCTATCAAGGAAAAACGGCAAAATATTTGGTTGAACAAATGAAAGCACATGGTGGCCTGATTACGCAGGCAGACTTAAATGCTTACCAAGTAAAATGGCGACAGCCAGTGGTTGCAAACTGGCAAGGTTACCAAATTATTTCTGCTCCCCCACCTAGTTCTGGTGGAATAGCTATTATTCAACTCTTAAAAATGAAAACCTTATTGGATGATGATTATGCGTTGGCTAAAACGAAAGCCTTAAAACAAGGAATAGACCCACAGGTTGTACAAGCGCATTTTTATGCAGAATTGTCTAAGCGTGTGTATGCAGATAGAGCACAATATCTTGGCGATCCTGATTTTATGAAGGTGCCTGTTAAGACGTTGATTTCAGATGCTTACTTGCTTAAACGTACCGAAGGTATCTTGTGGGATGATATTTCAGAAACAGAAACCATTAAGCCTGGCAAAATAGAGTCACCCGAAACAACCCACTTTTCAATCGTCGATTTTTCTGGGAATGCAGTCTCTAATACCTATACTTTAAATATGCCCTTTGGTAGTGGAATAGTGATTGAAAAGGCGGGATTTTTAATGAATAATGAAATGGATGACTTTAGTACCAAACCCGGAGTGGCAAATCTATTTGGTATGGTGGGTGGGCAAGCGAATGCCATTGCTCCTGAAAAGCGCATGCTGTCTTCTATGTCGCCTACTATTTTGTTAAAAAATGGCCATGTTGATACAGTGGTAGGCACGCCTGGTGGTTCTTCGATTATTACCTCCGTTTTCCAAACGATTGTGAATATTAAAGAAGAGGGGATGACTGCTCAGCAAGCGGTGGATGCAACTCGCATTCATCATCAATTGTTTCCTAAAGATGTCATTATGTATCACCCAAATTTGCCGGATACTGTGAAAGAAGAGCTAGAGGTGATGGGCTATACCCTGAAACAGAATAATTATTTAGGAGATGTTCAGTTGATTACTTTGAAAGATGGACACTGGCAAGCCGCATCAGATTATCGAGAACGTGGCGTGTCTAAAGTGTTTGGCCGTAGAAAATAGGTAGAAGTCACTTATGTGGAAATATAGCTTATTGTTATTGAGTTTAATATGGGCATTACAGGGAGAGGCGATGGCTATGGAAATTAAAGTAGGGGCAAGCGCGCCAGAATTTAGCTTGCCAAATCAGCAGGGCAAACAGGTCGCTTTGCAAGATTTTCGTGGGCAATGGGTTGTATTGTATTTTTACCCAAAAGACGATACGCCAGGTTGTACGGCGGAAGCCTGTAGTTTTCGAGATCATCAATTACAGTTAGGTGCAAAGAATGCGGTTGTTCTAGGTGTATCCGTTGATGATGTCAGTAGCCACCAAGCCTTTGAAGAAAAGTATAAGTTACCTTTTACATTGCTGAGTGATGAAGATGGCAAGGTGGCGAAAGCCTATGGTAGCTTATTAAATTTATGGGTAGTGAAAGTGGCCAAACGCCATACTTTTATTATTGACCCAGAAGGAAAGGTAGCCAAGATTTATCGAGACGTAGATGCCGAACAACATGCCCAAGTTATATTGCAAGACTTACAGGCGCTGAGTGCACCTAAATAGTGGATGGTTAGTTTTTCAAGGCTTGTAGGTTAAGCCTTGTTAGTTATCTCGTTACTCGCTGCGAGCTAAGAATAAGACGCTTTCTAAGCTTAATGCTACCGCCATAAAGCCAGACTTATGGCAGAAAATAGTATCTGTTAAACCTGAAGCTGCATTTAACTCTTCTGTTCTAAGGCCTCTAAATCTTTCTGGTAAGTGGTTTTCATTGCCATTACAAAATACCCCAAACTGGTCTTCTGCTCTTGGGTAAACCACACGTTTAATTTTTGGATGGTTGCGAATAAAGTCTTTAAAAGGCACGTTTTTATCCATCACCAATACACCATCATCGCCAACCGTTTCAGCATAAGCTTCCAGTTCAACAACATTTTCAGCTTCCTTGATAGCGGCTTTAATGAAGTTTTTGAGTATGCCTGTGGTTAGTTCAACGGCATTCTTAAAAGCAATGGCTTGTCGTTCAGGTTCATCAGAAGGTTCGTTCATCATCGCAATCACTAACGAAATAGACGGGCGAGGATCCTGGCTAAACACACCATTATCTACCGCATCAACATCGCTGATAATTTTGCTATCTACCCAACGTTGTGCAAAGGCTTGTTCATAGTCGCCTTTTAAGCCTTTGTCGGCGAGAATACGTTTACCATAAAATTCCCATACCAATCCTGCTGTGGCGAAAGGTGTGCCGTCTTCACGTGCACGGGTAAAGCTATTTTGGTGGTGATCAAAACGAAGGGTTTCGGGGTTATATTCTGCGCCCACATCTAGCACGATATCTGCTGTTTTTATCTTTTCTTCATCTCTTGTGCGAATGACTTCGTGCTCTTCAATCATTAAAATCATCGCAACAGCAAAAACTTCGTCGGCATGGAAACGGCCTGAGTGGGTAATAATCATGGTTTATCCTTGTCGCATTGTGTTGAAAGGGGGTTAGTTATGCATGGTTAAGCTTAGACCACCCCTGGCGATTTTAGCCTTTGTGAAGGGCAAAAATCGCCAGGGGTGGGTGCTGGGTTGTTAGGCTATAAACTAAAGTCGTTAAAGTCGTCTGTATCGACAGAAGAATCTACTTGACCAACAAGGTAAGAAGTAATTTCAGACTCTTGTGGGGCGGTTTGTACATTGTCGCTCACCAACCAGTTGTTCATCCAAGGAAGCGGGTTGCTTTTTTGGTCAAAAATAGGGTTTAGGTGAATGGCTTTGATACGAACATCGGTAATATATTCAACATATTCTTTTAGAATACTGGCGTTCAGACCAATCATAGAGCCATCTTTGAATAAGTATTCAGCCCATTCTTTTTCTTGCTCGGCGGCTTCTTTAAAAATATCATACACGGTGTTTTCTTGCTCTTGTGCAATAATGGCCATTTCTGGGTCGTCTTGACCGCCCTTTAAAATGTTAATCATGTGCTGAGTGCCTGAAAGGTGTAAGGCTTCATCTCGCGCAATTAACTTAATAATTTTAGCATTACCTTCCATTAGCGAACGTTCTGCAAATGAAAAACTACACGCAAAAGAAACGTAAAAACGAATAGCTTCTAATACATTGACTGACACAGCGGTTAAATAAAGAGCCGTTTTAATTTCTTTTCTAAAGGCATCGTTTGTTTGTAAATCAATTTTTTCTGCATACATTTTGTTGCTGAGTGCAATTAGTTTGTCGTAGTACAAAGATACGCTTTCAGCACGTTTAATAATTTCTTCATTGGTAACAATGTCATCAAAAATAATAGCAGGGTCAGAGACGATGTTACGAATAATATGGGTGTAAGAACGGCTGTGAATGGTTTCTGAAAAAGACCAAGTTTCGATCCAGGTTTCTAGTTCAGGAATAGATACCAAAGGCAGTAAAGCGACGTTAGGCGAACGACCTTGTACAGAATCTAGCAGGGTTTGATATTTTAGGTTGCTGATAAAAACGTGTTTTTCATGATCAGGTAAACTTTCATACTCTGATCGGTCTGAAGATAAGTCTATTTCTTCAGGTCGCCAAAAAAAGCTCAGTTGCTTTTCAATTAACTTTTCAAAAATAGGGTGCTTCTGTTGGTCGTAACGAGCAACGTTAACGTTTTGCCCAAAAAACATAGGCTCTTCTAGCGCATTGTTCTTGGTTTTACAAAAGGTAGAGTAGGCATGATTGTCTTTACAGCTCATTGTGTTGTCCTTTTTGGCACGAAACATAAACGATTATTTTTGATAGGCGATATTTTAACCCAAAGCGAAAGCGAAGGGCTCTTTTAAATGAATACTGTCAATTTAAGTAATTCTACAGGATAATGGAAAGCTTGGAAGTGTCTTAGTTATATTTACGAAGGGATTGCTAGTATCTATGTTGCTACACAAAGAGTTAAGCTGGATAAAAGGGTTGAAAGTGGCCTTGTGCGAGCCCGATAAAGACAGGCTGGCAGAGAGTAAAAAACTATTTGAAAGCTATGGTTTGGAAGTGTTTGTGTTTGCTTCTGTTGAAGCCATTATGGCGGAAATGGAGATAAGGCGTTATAGCACCCATCGCTTTTATTTGGCGGTGTTCGTTGATTTTGGTTTGGCAGAAGATGTGGAACGCTTATGGGTTGATGTAACTGAGAATAACCCTAGAATATTAGAGACCCCTATCGTGTTAATGCGTGAAGAACGAGATGCCCTAGCAGCCCAGGCATTGCTGGTCAAACATTACTTTAAGTATGAATTAAAGCAACCGATTACCGTAGAACATGTGCATGCTATTTTAACGATACTCAATCGTTGGAAAAGACAGCAACATGACTTAAGTTCAGAAGCCACGTCTTCTGTCGTGATGGGCGAGTAACTAAATAGCTTAACCCGTACCAATAATGCGCTCTGCATTGGGTTCAAGTTGCTTTCTAGCTATTTGCTATTTATCCTCTATTTAGCTTCTAACAATTCCCAACGAATAAACACTTCTTCTAGTTCACTTTCTAATGCTTGCGTTTTATCTAGCACCGCTTGGTAATCAGGCTGTTGGTAAAAGTCTGCTTCTGACATTTTTAAGTTTAATGCTTCTAGTTCAGTTTCTAAGGCTTCAATTTTAGCGGGAATAGCTTCGTATTCACGTTGGTCATTAAAGCTTCGTTTTTTAGGGTGGATTACAGTAGCTTCTGTATTTTTAGACGCCTGCTTTTCTAACTTAGGTTTGTTTGGCTTGCTTTGTACTAAGGCTGGTTTTTGGCGAACCCAGTCATCATAACCACCGACGTATTCATTTACTTCACCTTGTGCATCAAACACAATAGAGCTGGTTGCTACAGCATTTAAGAAGGCTCTGTCGTGGCTAACAATTAACACGGTGCCTTTATAGTTCATCACCAACTCTTCTAGTAGCTCTAGTGTTTCAACGTCTAAATCGTTGGTTGGCTCATCGAGTACCAGTAGGTTTGAAGGTTTGGCAAATACACGGGCAAGTAATAGGCGGTTTCTTTCACCACCAGACAGTGACTTAACAGGCTGTCTGGCTCTTTCTGGAGAGAATAGGAAGTCTTGTAAGTAGCCCATTA
>WFMZ01000029.1 GCA_015484555.1 Hydrogenovibrio sp.
AATGGTTAAAAATGAGAGGGTTACATGAATGGTTTGTTAAGGAGGTTATTTCCAAAAGGAGTTGATAAGCTCAACAATAGCCCCTAAAAAGTGTTTGGAATTCAGGGTATCTAATGAGATATTCTAGAGACTCAAAACTGTTGTACCTGCGACTTACAATGTATCGACCTATAAAAAGCTCCTTACGAAGCCTTTTATAACCGGGTTAACCTAGCTTAGGTTGAAGCCGTGATATTATAGCCACCATCAACATAAGTGATTTCACCTGTAATACCCGAAGCAAGGTCAGAGCATAAGAAAGCAGCGGTATTGCCTACTTCTGTAATCGTTACATTACGACGAAGTGGCGTGGCTAAGGCAGCTTTATCTAACATACTACGAAAATCTTTAATGCCTGCCGCTGCTAAGGTACGAATAGGGCCCGCCGAAACTGCGTTAACACGAATGCCATCTTGCCCTAAATCAGCCGCTAAATAACGAACTGTTGCTTCTAAAGATGCTTTGGCAATACCCATTACATTGTAGTTAGGGACCGCGCGTTCAGCACCAAGGTATGACAAGGTTAATACTGCACCATTTCCGGCTTTTAGTAAGCTATAACCCGCCTTAGTTAAAGCCGTTAAGCTGTAAGCTGAAATATCATGTGCCATAGCAAAACCAGCTCGACTAGATGCTTCAATCATGCGACCATCTAACTCTTCTCTAGGAGCAAAAGCAACGGAGTGAACAAGAATATTTAATTCATCCCAGTTAGCAGATAGTGCACTAAAAACAGCCTCAATCTGCTCATCAGAAGTAACGTCTAGTGGTAAAACTATTTTACAACCCAATTCGTCTGCAATTTTTTCAACACGGCTCTTAAGCTTATCAGACTGATAAGTTAAGGCAATTTCAGCGCCTTGCTCAGCCATTTGCTTAGCAATTCCATAAGCGATTGATTTATTGTTAGCCACACCAACAATTAGTGCTTTTTTACCTGATAAAAATCCCATTTTAGCTCCTTAGTAAAAACAGTTAAGTTGACCTTCAGCCATCTTAATTTGGTTTGAATTTGCGTCAATATAAGTTGAAACTTATTTTAACAACTATTGAGCTTTAAAAATAAAAATTCAAGAGTATTTATGGCTATAGTCATTGTCGCTATTTTAGGATATACGAAATTTCTAACCTTATAGTAGAACTATCGTAGCAAGCCCTAAAAAGACAAAGAAGCCCAATGTATCTGTTACGGTTGTTAGCATTAAGCCCGATGCTAAGGCAGGATCAATCTTCATACGATTTAATATGAGTGGAATCAGTGCACCTGCCAATGCTGCTACTGTCAGGTTTATTAGCATGGCTGCGCCAAATATTACGCCAAGTAACGTATTATCGAACCAAAGTGCTGTGACAGTTCCTGTGACGGTTGACCACAACAGACCATTTAACAAGCCAACTTTAGCTTCTTTTATTAAAAGATGCCTACTATTCCGATAACCCAATTTCCCTGTCGCTAGTGCTCTAATTACAATGGTTGCAGTTTGAGTTCCAGCAATGCCTCCCATACTGGCAACAATAGGCATTAATATTGCCAAGGCCACAATTTGTTTAATAGATGCACCAAAAAAACCAATAATAATAGAAGCAAAGATAGCAGTTAATAAATTAATCCCCAACCAGAAAGACCGGCGTTTAGAGGATTTGAAAGCCGGTGTAAACAAATCATCTTCATCATTTAAACCTGCACTAGCCATTTGCGTTTTTTCAGCCTCTTCCCGAATAATATCAACAACATCATCGATAGTAATTCGTCCTATCACCATATTTTTAGAATCAATCACCACGATAGAAATTAGATCATTTTTTTCAAATAGGTGAGCGACTTCTTTATAATTTAAGTTGGCTGTAATCGCGGGTATTTTTTTAACAAGCTGGCTAACCTTACTGTATTCAGGATGTGTTATTAAATCATTAATGGCCAGCAAGCCTTGATAGTGCCCCGTTCTATCTTTAACAATTAAATCGACAGTATTTTCTGGTATTTCACCTAATTTACGAAGTAGTCTTAAAACGACCTCCAGGGTAACATCTGAGCGAATAGATATTATATCGGTACTCATTAACCCACCAGCTGTATCTTCGGGGTAACTTAATGCAATTTCAACAGCACTACGGTCTTCATAGCTTAGATTATTTAGTAGTTTTTCTTTTTTGTAATCAGGAAGCCCTTGTGCAATATCGGTAATATCATCTGTTTCAAGATCTTCTGTGATTTCGACAATATCATTTTCATCAAGCTGTTGGAGTAAAGATGCTTTTACTTCGTCATTGGTATGGACAATTACTTCTCCTTGAATCTCTCTATTCACAAGAGTCCAGAGCTTATGTCTTTCCTTTGGAGGGGTTGCTTCTAAAATTTCAGCAATATCTTCAGGCACCAAAGTTTCAAAAGTTTGTTGAATAAAGGTCGAATTTTTCTGACTTAAAGCCTGAATAAGCTCTTCAGTAATTTCAGTTTTATCAAGATATAGAGAGTTATTTGACATCAGGTTCGACCCTTCTATTACAGAGTAAGTATTTTAACAGGAATATGATTTTTTTGAGCTTGAAGTTATGGAGCCCTCTTTCCAAAAAAAGAATTAAAGTTAATATAGGTATTTTCTTTTAGGCATCAAAAAAACCCGCAAAAGCGGGTTTTTAACAGTTTGGAATAATAATTAAAACTTAATGCTTAATATCTTTCCAATACTCTCTTTTCAAGAGATAAGCAAAGATGAACATAATGAACAAAAATAACAATACTTTCCAGCCTAGCGCATGACGTTGGAGCTTAGAAGGCTCACTGACATACTCTAAAAAGTTCACTAAATCTCGTGTATCTTCATTATATTTTGCCATACCAGCTTCATCTTTTGGGCGTGGCATAATGTTTGGCATTTTAGTACCAGGCAAGAATTTATTATCCATTTTACCGGTTTCTTTGTTAACTTCAAAACCACGAAGAAAAGAATAAATATAGTCAGGGCCTTTTAAACGAGCCATTAAAGAAAGGTCTGGAATTTTAGTGTGGAAAACCATTTTAGCAACTGAATCACTCATACCACCCTTCAAGGTATCAACCGCTCTATTCTTGGTTTTACCCATCGCTTTCAAGACTTCTTCATTAGTCCAGCCCAAGTCTTTTGCAATACGGTTATAACGCATATACTTAACAGAGTGACAAGTCATACATTTTTTACCAAACAACTCTGCACCATGACGAAGAGAAGCTTGGTTACTAATGTTATTACCCGCAATTTCTAGTTCAGGACCCGAATGTGATGAGGCCTGAACAGTAGGAACAGCGATTAAAGCTAAGCTGATAAATACAGTTATTTTCAATTTTTGTAAACTATTTAAGAAGTTCATTAGGTCAGTCTCTCTGGTACAGGCTTAGTTTTTTCTCTCGCTGAAGTATAGGGCAAGATAATAAAGAACAAGAAATAAGTTGCTGTAAATATCCTGGCAAGCTTAGTTGTTTCTGGTGTTGCAGGTTGTGTTCCTGACCAACCCAATACTACAAAACTAACAACAAACATGGCCAACAATACTTTGTAAGAAACCCCTCTATAACGAATAGATTTCACTTTACATCTATCTAACCAAGGCATTGTAAACAAGATCCCAATTGAAGCGCCCATTGCCATCACACCCATTAACTTATCAGGAATAGCTCTTAAAATAGCATAAAATGGGGTGAAATACCAAACTGGAGCTATGTGTGCTGGCGTTTTTAGTGGGTTAGCCGGTTCAAAGTTAGGCGCTTCAAGAAAGTACCCCCCTCCGTCTGGCATGTAAAACACTACCACTGCAAAGAAAAACATAAAGAAAACCACGCCCATAGAGTCTTTAACAGAGTAATAAGGGTGGAAAGTAATACCGTCTAAAGGTAAACCCTTTTCATTCTTGTATTTTTTAATCTCAACACCATCTGGGTTGTTAGAACCCACTTGATGGAGCGCAACAATGTGCATAAAGACTAAAATAATTAAGACTATTGGCAGAGCAATAACATGTAGTGCAAAAAATCTGTTGAGTGTAACATCAGAAATGACATAGTCACCCTTTACCCATGTCGCTAAGTCAGGACCAATAACCGGAATAGCACCGAATAAAGAAATAATAACCTGAGCACCCCAGTAAGACATTTGCCCCCAAGGTAATAAATAGCCCATGAAAGCTTCGGCCATTAGTACGAAAAATAATAACATGCCAATAATCCAAACCAACTCACGGGGTTCTTTATAAGAACCATACAATAAGCCTCTCATCATGTGTAAATACACGACGATAAAGAAAGCTGAGGCACCCGTTGAGTGAAGGTAGCGAATTAACCACCCCCAATTTACATCACGCATGATGTATTCAACAGAGTTAAAGGCTTCTAAAGCGTCAGGTTTATAGCTCATGGTCAACCAGATACCGGTCACAAATTGGTTGACAAGAACCAATAAGGCTAAGGCTCCAAAAAAATACCAAAAGTTAAAGTTCTTCGGTGCATAATATTGGCCAATATGATGATTCCACGTACTGATCAGTGGATAACGATGATCTAACCAGGAAAGTAACCCTGAAGGGTTTGATTTTGTTTCGTTAGACATTATGCCTTCCCCGCTTTAGGATTTTCACCAATACGAATAGAGGTTGCCGATAAATAATTGTAAGGTGGAACAACTAAGTTTGTGGGTGCTGGCACATCTGGAAAAACACGCCCAGCTAAATCAAATGAAGAACCATGACAGGGGCAAAAAAAGCCACCACGCCAGTTTTTAACCATATCGTCAGATCCTACGGCAGGACGATAAAGTGGTGAACAACCTAGGTGTGTACAGATGCCGATGACGACGAAATACTCTGCTTTAGTCGACCTAAATTCATTCTTAGCATAGGCCGGTTGCTTTGATGAATTTGAAAAGGGATCTTTCACATCATCATTTAGCTTAGGTAGCATAGCTAACATTTCAGGTGTTCTACGAACGACCCAAATAGGTTTACCGCGCCAAGCAATGGTTAACATTTGCCCAGGCTTCATTTTACTAATATCTACATCTACAGGCGCACCAGCAGCTTTTGCTCTTTCATTTGGTTGCCAAGAGCTTACAAAAGGAACGGCTAGAAAAGTAGCTCCTGCAGCGCCCATTACGCCTGTCGCAGCGGTTAATACCTTGCGACGGGTGACATTTACTTCATGAATTTCAATCGACATAATCATCCTATGATTGCATTAATTTGGGTTATGTAAAGTTTTTATGATTTAGTAGCGTTGGTACGAAAAAAGGTAAGTCTCTGATTTCGTTAACTATCAAGTCATATAAACCTGTTTAATCGGGGTATTCTACCAAAGGCGTAACTTGCTTACATAAATAAATTTGTATGGCGCACTAAATTTTTTTTATAACCTGTATTAATGGTGGTAATAAACCTAACTTATAACTATTGGAAATCAGTTCGATTTAATCAACGTATTTTTAAACAGGGTTAGTAATATCTACAAATAAAACTTCTAAACCAAATTTACTTTGAAGGTGTTCCCCTAGTGACTTAACGCCTAAACGTTCCGTTGCATGATGGCCTGCCGCTAAATAGTGAATAGCATTTTCTCGTGCAATATGTGTTGTTTGTTCAGAGACTTCACCGCTGATATATACGTCGGCACCCCACTCAATAGCTTGCTCAATATAACCTTGTGCCCCACCACTACACCAAGCAATCGTTTGAACTTGCTGTGGCCCACCAGGCAGGTGTAAAGGTAAACGATCTAGGCTATGTTCAACCTGATCAATAAAATCTTGAATATTAATAGATGATTTTAAGCGACCTAGTCTAACCAGACCTTCATTTTTATCTGCGGGGGTAATATCTTCTAATTGCCATAGCTTTGCCAACTGAGCATTATTTCCCAACTCAACATGCCCATCTAGTGGTAAATGATAGCCAATCAAATTGATATTGTTATCGAGCAGTGCTTTAATTCGTTTTTGCTTAATGCCAGTAATGACTTGAGATTCATTTTTCCAAAAATAACCATGATGAACCAAAATAGCATCTGCATTTTGCTCAATAGCGGCATCAATCAATGCTTGGCAAGCCGTAACACCGGTAATAATTTTTTGAATTGAGCCTGTTCCCTCAACTTGTAAGCCATTCGGGGCATAATCTTGATAGCGATTAACTTCTAACAAGTCATCCAGGTAAACAATTAAATCTTGAGTCTTCATTTAAATATTCCTTAGACAAAAAAAATGACCTATTAAAGGTCACTTGAAGGGCTAAAATCGCCAGGGGTGGGCCTAGCGAATCTTATAGCCGTTTAGTCTTTTACTCTATAACGTGCTGAAGCGGCATGCGCATTTAGCCCTTCTCCATCTGCTAACACACCCGCAACCTTACCTAATGTATTCGCTCCTTCTTCAGAACACATAATTAGACTAGAACGTTTTTGGAAGTCATACACCCCTAGCGGTGATGAAAAACGAGCTGTCCTTGAAGTAGGTAATACATGGTTTGGGCCTGCACAGTAGTCGCCAATGGCTTCTGCTGTATAGCGACCCATAAAAATAGCGCCAGCATGGCGAATTTGTGGCAATAAAGCTTCTGGGTCAGCAATAGAAAGCTCTAAATGCTCTGGTGAAATGTAGTTAATAATTTCAACTGCTTTCGCTTCATCTTCCACCACAATAATTGCACCACGATCATTAATGGCTTTTTCAATAATGGCTTTACGCGGCATATCATCAATCAGGCGTAACATACTTTCATTTACTTTTTTAGCAAAGCTAGCATCCGTTGTCACTAAAATAGATTGTGCATCTTCATCATGCTCTGCTTGCGAAAATAAGTCAACCGCAATCCAATCTGGATTAGTTTGACCATCACAATACACCAAAATTTCTGATGGGCCTGCAATCATATCAATACCGACTGCACCAAATACTTCGCGCTTTGCCGTCGCAACATAAATATTACCCGGCCCTACAATTTTATCCACGGCTGGTACTGTTTCGGTTCCATAAGCTAAAGCAGCAACTGATTGTGCGCCACCTAATGTAAATACACGGTCTACTTCACAAATATAAGCGGCGGCTAGTACCATATCGTTGATAGCACCATCAGGTGTAGGCACAACCATAATCAACTCTTCAACACCGGCTACTTTTGCAGGAATGGCATTCATAATAACTGAAGATGGGTAAGCGGCCTTACCACCTGGTACATAGAGACCAACTCTGTCTAAAGGCGTTACTTTTTGACCTAACATCGTACCGTCAGCTTCTGTAAAGCGCCAAGACTCTGTGACTTGCTTTTTATGGTAACT